>NZ_AVOF01000617.1:0-1100 GCF_000465935.2 Pseudomonas sp. EGD-AK9 | reverse complement strand
TTTTTAGAAAAGCTCTTTTTGTATCAGAGAAATCATATCATAAAACCTTTCCTCTAACTCCCTTTTTAAACGGCTCGTGTCTGAACATACTAATGATTGAAAGGGGTGCTGACAATGAGTTCAGTTAAAGATACAATGACAACGCAGGTGGCAACCGTTTCTCCGAATCAAACGATTCAGGAAGCGGCTTCTCTAATGAAACAGCATAACGTCGGGGCGATCCCCGTTGTAGAGCAAGGTGTTTTAAAAGGAATGCTGACTGACCGTGACATTGCATTAAGAACTACAGCTCAGGGCCGTGATGGCCAGACACCCGTTTCAGAAGTGATGTCAACAGAACTCGTATCAGGAAACCCTAATATGAGTCTGGAAGACGCGTCGCAGCTGATGGCCCAGCACCAAATCCGCCGCCTTCCTATTGTAGATCAAAACAATCTAGTCGGGATCGTTGCGCTTGGAGACCTGGCAGTCAATCAGATGTCGAACGAGTCTGCGGGATCAGCGCTGACAAACATTTCTCACCAAAACATTCATTAATAAGAAAGAGCTTGCAGTGTGCAGGCTCTTTCTTCACATAAAACCTTACTTTTTGAAAGCAGACTTGTTTCGGGGTATAGTGAGTGTATACATATGTCTCAATTCGTACTAAAGGAGTTGTACCCAGTGATTAAAGCGTTAATTTTTGATTTTGACGGGCTTATTCTAGATACAGAAACACACGAATATGAGGTTCTTCAGGAAATATTTGAAGAGCACGGCTCAGTGCTGCCGCTATCTGTCTGGGGGAAGGTCATCGGAACTGCTGCGGGTTTCCGGCCTTTTGAATATTTAGAAGAGCAGATCGGGAAAAAGCTGAACCATGAAGAGCTCACACAATTGAGAAGAGAGCGGTTTGCTAAACGCATGGAATCAGAAAAAGCGAGACCTGGTGTCGAAGCGTATTTGAATGCGGCAAAGGATTTAGGCTTAAAAATAGGCCTTGCCTCCAGCTCTGATTATAAATGGGTGTCCGGCCATTTGAAGCAAATCGGCCTGTTTGATGATTTTGAAGTTATTCAAACGGCTGATGATGTGGAAGAGGTGAAGCCGAATCCTGAACT
>NZ_AVOF01000616.1:0-1104 GCF_000465935.2 Pseudomonas sp. EGD-AK9 | reverse complement strand
CGTATGCGCTGTTCGGCCCCGTCGCGTTGCACCACGGCGCCACAGACCCGGCCGTTGTCGCGCAGCAGGCCGGTGGCCGGCGCCGACTCGAGCAACTGCACGCCGAGGTCCTCGGCGGACTTGGCCAGTCGTGCCACCAGCGCCACGCCGTTGACCAGGTGCATGGCGCGGCCATGCCGGGCCAGGTGCCAGAGGTGGGCGCTGAAGCGTTTGCTCACGTGCAGCGCGGCCCTGGCCGAGCGGGTCATGCTGAGAAAGGCGGCCAGATCGGCGCCGGCCATGATCGGCATGCCGAGGAAGGAGGTCTCGGGCATGGTCTTGCGCAGGCGCGGCAGCAGGGCACCGACCTCGCGGGCGTCATAGGGCGCGGCGATCACCTGATGGCCGCCGGTGGCGGCGCCCGGCGCCTCGCCGCGCATGTCGGGGATGGCGTTGCCGTCGGCGAACTGCAGGCGGCTGTGCTGCTCGAAGAAGCCGACCATCTGCGGACAGGCTTGGAGAAAGGCGTCCACCAGCTCGGCATTGAAATGCTCGCCGAGGCAGTGGCGCAGGTAGCGGCGCGGCTGCTCGATGTCCTCGACTATGCCGGCGCGGCGCGCCAGCGGATTGCGCGGCACCCATATCCAGCCGCCGGACCAGGCCGTGGCGCCGCCGAACACCGCATCCTTCTCCACCAGGATGACCTTTTGCCCATGCCAGGCGGCGGTCACCGCCGCGGCCAGGCCGGCGGCGCCGGAGCCGACGATCAGCAGGTCGCAGTCGAGTTCGGCGTGGGCCATGGCGGGTGTCTCCTGGGGCAAAATGGGTTTAATGGAACCTGGTTCCGGATTCTATGATTGCCTTGAGCGAGGGCCAAGGGCGAATGGAACAATTACCCGGCTAGCGCGGCCGATACTGTGCGTTTAGCGCACGGTTGCCGGAGCGGCGCAAGATCGGCGCGGGTTTCGCCCCTGCCACAAGCCTCAAGCGCTGATCGACCACCGCGGATCGGTCGGGCCTGGCATTTTTTCTTGGCGAAAAAAAGCCCGTCGCGGGGACGGGCCGAGGGTGCCGTAACACACTTGGAGTCAATCGGGTGGACGCAAGCGCCCGGTACTACAGCAG
>NZ_AVOF01000615.1:0-1105 GCF_000465935.2 Pseudomonas sp. EGD-AK9 | reverse complement strand
GGACGAACTGCTGCAGGCGCTGCTGCAACTGGCGCAGCTGCCGCGCTTCTGCACCGAGCTGTGCGAGCACCTGCTGGGGGTGGGCGAGGGCGCCGCCTGGTTGCAGGCATTGCGCGCCCGCGGCCTGTTCATCGAGGCGCTGGAGGGCGCCGCCGACTGGTTCGTGCTGTTCCCGCCGCTGGCCCAGGTGCTGCAGCGACGCGTCGGCGGCGGCAGCCAGAGCCTGCACCTGCACGCCAGCCAGTGGTTCGCCGCCCGCGGCGAGGTGCGACCGGCGGTGGAGCACGCGCTGCTCGGCGGACAGCCGGAGGTGGCGGCGAGCTTTCTCGAGCGCTTCACCGAGGAACAGTTGCTGCAGGGGCAGGAGCTGGCGCTGATCCTGCGCTGGCGCGGCGAACTGCCGGAGGACCTGCTGGCCAGTACGCCGCGGCTGATCCTGCTCAATGCCTGGGCGTTGTTGCTGGTGGGACGCCTGGACGAGGCGCAGGACTGCGCCGACCAGCTGGCGCGCTTTCAGCCGCGTGCCGATGGCGAGCGGCTGCGTGAGCTGTTCGCCCAGTGGCAGGCCATACGCGGTATCGCCGCCTATGGCCGCGGCTGCGCCGAGGAGGCCCGCGCTCATGTCCTCGAGGCGCTGGCCATGCTGCCGGAGGGGGCCTGGGCGCAGGCGTTGCTGTGCCGTTCGGTGTTGACCCAGATGGCCATCGGCGAGGGCCGCCTGGAGGATGCCCAGCTGCTGGGCTACGAGGCGCTGAAGCAGGCGCGGCGCTGCGGCAGCCTGGTGTTCGAGGCGTTGCTGGAGCTCGATCATGCGTTGTTACTGGAGGCCCGCGGCGAGTTCGGCCGCGCCCAGGCGCTGCTGCGGCGGGTGCTCGAGCAGCCGGACGGCGGGGTGTTGCGCAACACCCCGGTGTGCGGGCGGATTGTTCTGCGCCTGGGGCGTCTGGCCTTGCGCCTGGGCCGTGCGGAGGAGGCCCGCGAACAATTTCACGCCGGCCTCACGGTTGCCCTGGAACATGGCGATCCCGGCGCCTTCCATGGCTACCTCGGCTTGGCCGAGCTGGCGGCGCGCCAGCGCGACCTGGCGGCGGCCTTCGCCCGCCTG
>NZ_AVOF01000614.1:0-1116 GCF_000465935.2 Pseudomonas sp. EGD-AK9 | reverse complement strand
GCCGCGCCGAGGCCGCGCGCGAACTGCTGGCCGATACCGAAGGCGTGCAGCGCCGCAGCGGCGTGCTCGGCGGCAAGATCCCGCTGCTCGCCGCCATCCTGGTGCCGCTGCTGGGCGTCGGCCTGTACCTGCACTGGGGCGCCCTGGCTCAGGTCGAGCAGACCCGCCAGCTGGCCGCGCAGCAGCCGCAGAGCATCGAAGAGATGACCGCGCGCCTGGAACAGTCGCTCAAGGACAACCCGGAGTCGGCCGAGGCCTGGTACTTCCTCGGCCGCACCTATATGGCCCAGGAGCGCGCCGGTGATGCGGCCAAGGCCTTCGAACAGGCGGTGAAGCGGGCCGGCCGCGCGCCGGAGCTGCTCGGCCAGTGGGCGCAGGCGCTGTACTTCGCCGGCGGCAAGCAGTGGAACGACGAGCTGCAGGCGCTGACCGACGAGGCGCTGAAGGCCGACCCGCAAGAGGTGACCAGCCTCGGCCTGCTCGGCATCGCCGCCTACGAGAGCCAGCGTTACGCCGATGCTGTGCGCTACTGGGAGCGTCTGGTGGCGGTGCTGCCGGAACAGGACCCGTCGCGCGCGGCGATTGCCGGCGGCATCGAGCGCGCTCGTCAGCAGATTGGCGCAGGCGAGCAGCCGCCGGCCGCTGCCGCGCCGGGCGCCAAGGTGCATGCCCTGGAAGTCAGCGTGGCGCTGTCGCCCGAGGTGCAGGCGCAGGTACAGCCGGACGACAGCGTGTTCGTCTTCGCCCGCGCCTTGAGCGGCCCGCCCATGCCGCTGGCGGTCAAGCGCCTGAAGGTCTCCGACCTGCCGGCGCAGGTCAGCCTGTCGGATGTCGATGCGATGATGCCCGAGCTCAAGCTGTCCGGCTTTGCCCAGGTGCAGCTGGTGGCGCGGGTATCGCGCGAGGGCAATGCCACCCGCGGCGAGTGGATCGGCCAGCGCGGGCCGGTGTCGAACACCGCGCGCGACACCCAGGCGTTGCTGATCGACAGCCGCGACGGTCAGGCGCAATGAAGCGCCTGGCGCTGCTCGGCGCGCTCAGCCTGAGCCTGGTCGGCTGCGCCGTGCAGCCCAGTGCGCCGGTCGGCTCGCTGCCGCCGGTGCAGCAGCCGTCCCA
>NZ_AVOF01000613.1:0-1121 GCF_000465935.2 Pseudomonas sp. EGD-AK9 | reverse complement strand
ATCAGCAGGCTCGGCAGCTGGGTCTTCAGATGCAGGGTGGTGCGCCGCTCGCCGGCGGCCGGCAGTTCCAGCGGCAGCTTGGCGCTGGGCACCGCGCGGCGCTCGATGGCGCCGAAATAGCGTTCGGCGAGAATCTTCACCTCGGCGGCGCTGACGTCGCCGACCACCACCAGGGTGGCGTTGTTCGGCGCGTACCACTGTCGATACCAGGCGCGCAGCTCGTCGATCTGCATGCGCTCGAGGTCGGCCATCCAGCCGATGGTGGGGATGCTGTAGCCGCTGGCCGGATAGGCCATGGCCTTGAAGCGCTCAAAAGCCAGCGAGGAGGGACGGTCGTCGGTGCGCAGGCGGCGCTCCTCCTTGATCACCTCGATCTCCTTGGCGAACTCCGCGGCCGGCAACTGCAGGCTGGCCAGGCGGTCGGCCTCCAGCTCCAGGGCGACGCCCAGGCGGTCGCGCGCCAGCACCTGGTAGTAGGCGGTGTAGTCGTCGCTGGTGAAGGCGTTCTCCTCGGCGCCCAGTTCGCGCAGGATGCGCGAGGCTTCGCCGGGGCCGAGCTTGCGGCTGCCCTTGAACATCATGTGCTCGAGGGCGTGGGACAGGCCGGTGGAGCCGGCGGTCTCGTAGCTGGAGCCGACCTTGTACCAGAGCTGGCTGACCACCACCGGGGCGCGGTGATCCTCGCGGACTATGACCTTGAGGCCGTTGTCCAGGCTGAATTCATGGGTCGGTTGCAGGGCGGCGGCCAGCGCCGTCAGGGGCACGCAGAGGGCGCCGAACAGCAGGCCGAGGGAGCGGCGGGCAATGGCATTCATCGAGAGTCTGACCTGTCGGATGGCCTGGGCGGTCGTACCGCCGGCGGGCGAAGAGGTGCTAGGATACCCCATCCTTTTCCGGGGCGGCGCAGCCGGGCGTATCAGGCTGTAAGCGACCGCCCCCTTGAGATGCAAGCGACCCATGTTTGGTTCCAATGACGACAAGAAGTCGCCGGCCGCGGCCGGCGCGCAGACCCCGCCTGTGACCGAAGAAAAGAAATCCCTGTTCGGCTGGCTGCGCAAGAAGCCGGCCGAGTCCGCCGCGCCCGCCGCCGAGGCGCCCTCGAGCGCGCCGGACGCGGTGTC
>NZ_AVOF01000612.1:0-1122 GCF_000465935.2 Pseudomonas sp. EGD-AK9 | reverse complement strand
GCGGCCGCCGGGGGGGCGGACGTGAGCATTCGCAGGGCGCGATCATGATGCGCTGGCAGGACGGCCTGCACCTGACCGCCACGGCACTGACCAGCCGCCCGCTGCGCAGCGTGCTGACCCTGCTCGGGGTGGCCATCGGCATCGCCGCGGTGGCGCTGCTCACCGCCATCGGCGAGGGCCTGCGCCTGTACGTGCTGGACAACTTCTCGCAATTCGGCACGCGGATCATCGCCGTCCACCCGGGCAAGACCCAGACCGGCGGCATCGGCGGCATCCTCAGCAGCGTGCGGCCGCTGTCGCTGGACGATGCCGAAGCGCTGCGCCGCCTGCCCCACGTCGAGGCGGTGGTGCCGCTGCTGCAGGGCAACGGCGACATCCAGCACGGCGTGCTCAGCCGGCGCAGCGACATCATCGGCGGCGGCCATCAGCTGGCCGAGGCCTGGCGCTTCCGCCTGGCCCTCGGTCAGTTCCTCCCTGCCGCCCGCGACGGCCGCTCGCCACCTTACGCGGTGCTCGGCCACAAGCTGCGCCGCGAGCTGTTCGGCGAGGCCAATCCGCTGGGCCAACCGATCCGCGTCGGCGGCATGCGCTTCCGGGTGATCGGGGTGATGGAGGAGAAGGGCCAGCTGCTCGGCTTCGACCTCGACGACATCGTCTATATCCCGGTGGACTGGGCGCAGAGCCTGTTCAATCGCGACGGCCTGATGGAGATCAACCTGACCTTCAACGCCGGCATCGGCTCGGCGCAGCTGGCCGAGCGCATCCGCACCCTGCTGATCGAGCGCCACGGCGGCGAGGACTTCAGCCTGACCACCCAGGACGACATGCTGGCCAGCCTCGATCGCATCCTCGGCACCCTGACCCTCGCCATCGGCGCGCTCGGCGGCATCTCCCTGCTGGTGGGCGCGGTGGGCATCCTCACCATCATGACCACCACGGTGGCCGAGCGCACCGCCGAGATCGGCCTGCTGCGCGCCCTCGGCGCGCGCAGTCGGCAGGTGCTCGGCCTGTTTCTCGCCGAGGCGGCGCTGCTGTCGCTGGCCGGCGGGCTGTTCGGCCTGCTGCTGATGGGCCTGTTGCTGCTGCTTTTGCACCTGGCCCTGCCCGGTCTGCCGCTGGCGC
>NZ_AVOF01000611.1:0-1123 GCF_000465935.2 Pseudomonas sp. EGD-AK9 | reverse complement strand
CAGCACCCAGGCCTTTTCCGCCGCACCCAGCGGCTCGGCGCGGCCCAGCAGTTCGCGCTCGCGCGAGGGGCGGTAGTCGATGCGTTCGATCAGCCCGGCGTCCTTCACCGCGCGCACGGTGTCGGTGGGGATGGCGGTGATCGGGAAGTGCTCGGTCAGCTCGATGCCGGGGCGGGCGATCTCCAGCAGTTCGAGCAGGCGGTAGGAGCAGTTCTCGTCGAAGAAGAAGTAGTCGAAGCGCACCTGCTTGAGTTCCCACACGTGCTCGACCATGCGCCCGGTTTCCTCGGGGCTGAGGTTGAGGCGGTATTCCCACAGATCGCGGTTTTCCAGGCGACTGTATTCGCTGAGTTTCTCGCGGTAGGGCACCAGGGCGAACAGCCCGGGGTAGCCGCCCATCAGCCCGCGCCAGGCGTAGAGGATGCTGTTGTCGTCGCCCTCGATAAAGGCGCCGAAGTTCAGCGCGTAGCTGAGCAGGGCGGTGTTGTGGCTGTCGACGTCGGCCTGGTCGATGCGCAGCAGGGTGTGGCCGAACATCGACGAGGGGCTATTGAGGTAGGCGGCGGGGAACACCAGCACGGTGCTGTGCGGATTGACGTCGGCGAACCAGGCGCGGTACTCGGCGCAG
Source organism: Pseudomonas sp. EGD-AK9 (assembly GCF_000465935.2). NCBI lineage: Bacteria > Pseudomonadati > Pseudomonadota > Gammaproteobacteria > Pseudomonadales > Pseudomonadaceae > Pseudomonas > Pseudomonas sp. EGD-AK9. The sequence continues at coordinate 495 of NZ_AVOF01000611.1, read as the reverse complement.
TCCGGGCTGGGCAGATCGTCCAGCGCCAGGCGCTCCTTCAGCCAGCGGGTGCGCGCCGGGTAGACGCACTGCGGGTGGCGGTCGCCCAGCTCGGCCGGCTGGTACAGGGCCTCGAGCGTGGCGGCCAGCTCCGCGGCCGGATCGCTGGCGCCAGCCTCGGCGAGGAAGAAGGCCTGGTCGTCGACGTAGCTGCGCCAGCCGCCGAGCTTGCCGGTCTCGTAGTGGCCGAGGGCAATCCAGTAGGGATCGACGGCCAATGTGGCCAGCGGCGTGGGCGAGGCGGCCTGCAGCGGCAGGCTGAGGCTCAGGGCGAGGGCGGCGAATGTCCGTTTCAAGGTCGCTGTTCTTCTAATAGTGGCGATGGCCGAGCTTTGGCCAGGCGCGTGGCGGGTGTCAAGGCGGCGCTTGCGCGGTTGCCGTGCAACTTGGCCGGCAGCGGCCACACTTAAGTCATAGCCTCGAGGAGTTGCATCATGACCGCCCACGACACCGCCG
>NZ_AVOF01000610.1:0-1124 GCF_000465935.2 Pseudomonas sp. EGD-AK9 | reverse complement strand
CTGTTGCAGCTGCCAGTCCTGGCCGCCGCTCTGGATGCGCCCGCGGGCGATGCGCCCGCGCCAGTCGCCCTGCTCGCTCAGGTTACCGTCCAGCGCCAGGGCCAGTTGCAGCAGCGGGCCCTGCAGATCCAGCTGCAGCGCCTGGCGCCGCGCATCGCCCTGACCATCGGCCTGCAGACGGCCGAGATAGGTGTCGCCGAGGCGAATGCCGCGCGCCTGCAGCGCCAGCCTGCCCTGCTGAAGGGCATCCAGGCTAGCGTCCAGCTGCAGACGGCGCAGGCTGGGCTCGCCGAAGGCCAGGCGCTCACCGCCGAGCTGCAACCGGCCCTGCGGCGCCTGCAGCGTACCGGCCAGTTCCAGGCTGCCCTGCACCTGGCCCTGCAGGCCCGGCCAGAGCTGACCGAGGCGCGGCAACGCCAGTTGCAGCTGGCCGCGCAGGCGCTGATCCAGTGCGCCCTGTCCGCTCAGGCGGTTGTCGCCCAGACGCACCAGCAGGCGCTGCACCTGCCATTGCTCGCCGGCGCCGGCGCCTTGTACCTGCAGCTGCGCGGGCTGGCCGCGCAGGCGCCCGGCCAGGTCGATATCGGCCTGCGCCTGCAGGCGGCCCTCGCTGAAACTGCCGCGGCTGTTCAGCGGCCCGCCGAGCCGGCCGGGCATCTCGGCCAGCCAGTAACCGGGATCCAGTTCGCTGAGCTGGAGCATGGCCTGCCAGTCGATGCCCGCGGCGAAGCCCAGCTTGAGCACGCCGTCGAGCTTGCCCTGGCCGGCCCGCAGCTGCAGCTGCGGCAGGCTGATCTGCTCGAGATCGCCGCTGACCGGGCTGCTCAGGCTGAAGGCGCCGGCCGGCCCCTGCAGCTGTCCGGAGAAGTTGCCCAGGTAGTTGCCGCCGCTGTAGCTGAATTCGGCCTGCAGTTGCTGCAGACTCACCGGCGGCGCCTGCTCCAGCGGGTACAGGCGCTGCCAGGGGAAGGCCTGCCAGTCCAGCTTGGCGTCGGCGGCGAAGGCCTCGCGCCAGTCGAGGCGGCCCTGCAGCTGCAGGTGCTGCTCGGCGTCGCCCTGCAGGCGCAGCAGCTCGATATCCGCGCCCTGGGCCTCGACGCGCCCGCGCAGGCGCACGCCGATCG
>NZ_AVOF01000609.1:0-1124 GCF_000465935.2 Pseudomonas sp. EGD-AK9 | reverse complement strand
CAGGGGCAGGGCGCTGCGGTGGCGCAGGGCACGCTCCACCGCCAGCCAGCGCAGGCAGGCGCCGAGGCTCAGCAGCAGGCTCAGCGCCAGCAGGCTGAGGGTGATCGACAGCCGCAACCAGGGCGCGAAGGCCTGACCGGCGAAGGTCTCCACGGCGATGCCGCCGCCGAGCAGGGCCAGCGCGGTACGGGCCCAGGCGAGGAAGGTGCGTTCGTTGGCCAGGGTGAAACGCGGGTCGGGCTCTTCGCCGCCGAGCAGGGCTTGCGTCAGGGGTTTACGCAAAGGAGGAGGGGTCATGGGGCACCGGAGAGATCGGAGGCAGATTGCACGGCGAGGGGCGGAGCAAGGCGCCTGTGGGCGCGAATTTATCGGCTGTGTCTGCGTCAAGTGTCGGCAAAGTCCCGTAGGGTGGGCTTTAGCCCACCAGTGGTAGTCCGCGTGGGCTAAAGCGGATCGCCGCCCAGCCCTGCCTACAAGGCTGCGCGTCGCGCCTGGCGCGGATGAACCTCGGGCGGCAGCCACAAAAAAACCGCCGACCCACAACGGGCCGGCAGTCGGGTAAAGCATCAGCGCAGGCCCTTGCTGCGCAGGGCGCCCGGCGAGTAGTCGGAGGCGCTGGCGCGGTAGCTGAAGTCGAACGGCTGGCGCTGTTCGTTGACCAGGCCCGAGGCCAGATAGCGGCCGTTGTTGAGGTCGTAGGTCACTTCCATGGCGTTGACCGCGGCCTGCCCGGTCGGGTGGTAGAAGCTGTGCGCCTCGCCGATGCGCCAGAGCTCGCCGCGGTTGTCGTAGTGGTCGGCGGCGAGGATCGCCCAGGTGTCCTCGTCGATGAAGTAATGGCGCTTGCTGTAGATATGGCGCATGCCCGGTTTCAGGGTGGCGACCACCTCCCAGACCCGATGCAGCTCGTAGCGGGTAGCCTCGGGGGCGACGTGGCCGGGCTGGATCAGCGCCTCGTAGCTGCGCTCGGGCGAGGCCAGGCGGTAGCTGTTGTAGGGCACGTAGAGGGTCTTCTTGCCGACCAGCTGCCAGTCGTAGCGGTCGGGCGCGCCGTTGAACATGTCGCGGCCGTCGGCGGTGCGCAGGCCGGCGGTGGTCGGCCCGGCGCTGTCGTAGGCCACGCT
>NZ_AVOF01000608.1:0-1113 GCF_000465935.2 Pseudomonas sp. EGD-AK9 | reverse complement strand
GGCCCGGAAGGCGGAGCCGGGGGCGGAACCATTGTCGCGTCAGGAACGCCTGAGGAAATCACTGAAGTGGAAGAATCGTATACAGGCCGTTATTTGAAGCCTGTTATCGAACGTGACAAAACACGCATGAAATCGCTCTTGAAAGCGAAAGAAACAGCTACATCTTAAAAACTTTATTACGAGAGAACAGCTTGTCAGCAAGTCCATCCTTGGGCTTAGCAGGCAAGCTTTTTCTTTACGGCATAATAGGTTTAGAATCGTCTTTGGGTAAAATTTCTTTGGGAAAACGCCTAAACATTTACAAGTTGCTGTCGATATATGAATTGAAAGGCGGATGATGATTTCCAAATTAAGCAGATAAACCCTATTAAGGGGTTTAAAGGCATCCTTAAGCAATAACTGAATCTACATAGGTTAGAAGCTTTATTGGAGTCTGATACGCCAGAAATCAAAGAAAAGGAAGTCTTTGATTTCAAAAACATATACACATGGAGGTATTTTTCACATGAGAATCAACCACAATATTGCAGCGCTTAACACACTAAACCGTTTAGGCGCAAACAACGGTGCGAGCCAAAAGAACATGGAGAAACTTTCTTCAGGTCTTCGTATCAACCGTGCTGGAGATGACGCAGCGGGTCTAGCGATCTCTGAAAAAATGAGAGGACAAATCAGAGGTCTTGAAATGGCTTCTAAAAACTCTCAAGACGGAATTTCTCTTATCCAAACAGCTGAGGGTGCATTGACTGAAACTCACTCAATTCTTCAACGTGTCCGTGAGCTAGTTGTTCAAGCAGGAAACACAGGTACTCAAGATGGTACTGACCTTCAAGCCATCCAAGACGAAATATCTTCACTTGTTGAAGAAATCGGGGGTGGCACAAATGCTAACGGTATTTCTGACCGTACTGAATTCAACGGTAAGAAACTCCTTAACGGTGCTTTCTCAGAAGATAGTGGTAAATCACTAACATTCCAAATTGGTGCTACGGTAGCCAACAGCTTTCTGTCAACATTGAAAGTATGGCCGCAACAGCAATCGGTGCTCTAGATGATGATGGTAATCTTGTTGCTGATCAAACAGTAGCTAAAATCGATGTAACCAAATTTGCT
>NZ_AVOF01000607.1:0-16648 GCF_000465935.2 Pseudomonas sp. EGD-AK9 | reverse complement strand
TCTGTTCCTGCCCGAAGGCGAAGACCCGGACACCCTGGTGCGCGCCGAGGGCACCGACGCCTTCCGCGCCCGGATCAACCAGCACGCCCAGCCGCTGGCCGACTACTTCTTCCAGCAGCTGTCCGAAGAGGCCGACCCGCGCTCGCTGGAAGGCAAGGCGCACTTGGTCACCCTGGCCGCACCGCTGATCGACAAGATTCCCGGCAACAACCTGCGCGCCCTGATGCGCCAGCGCCTGAGCGAGATCACCGGCCTCTCCGGCGAAGCCCTCAGCCAGGTCGCCAGCGCCCCGCGCAGCCAGCCGAGCCACGCCAGCCCGGCGCCCGGCGGCGACTACCCGGACTACGCCGACATCCCCGACAGCGCCTTTTACGACGCCGCGCCGGATCTGGGCGGCTACGAGCAGCCGGCGTCCGCGCCGAGCTACGAACGCAGCGCCGGCAAGGGCAAGGGCGGCTGGAAGAAGGACGGCGGCAAGTGGAGCAAGAAGGGCCAGGGCGACTTCGCCCCGCGCGCGCCGCGCACCGCGGTCAGCGTCGAATCGCCGCATCTCAGCGCCCTGCGCACCCTGCTGCACCATCCGCAGCTGGCGCAGAAGGTCGAGGACGTCAGCCACTTCGCCGACGAAGACGACACCTACGCCCAGTTGCTGGTGGCCCTGGTCGGCGCCCTGCAGAAAAATCCCGGGCTGCGTTCGCTGCAGTTGATCGCACGCTGGCACGGCACCGAACAGGGCCGTCTACTGCGGGCCCTGGCGGAAAAGGAATGGCTGATTTCAGCGGACAACCTTGAACAACAGTTTTTCGACACTATAACTACTCTTGCAGCCCGCCAACGCGAGCGCAGCCTTGAACAACTGCTGCGCAAGGCCCGTCTAAGTGAGTTGAGCGCAGAGGAAAAAGATCAGCTGCGCGCCCTGCTAAGCCGTAACGCATCACCAGTCTCCCCCTCCCCAACTGGCGCGTAAGGGTCTTAATCAGGTATAATCCGCGGCTTGTTTTCAGCCCGCCAAGACCTTCAGTGGATAGGGTGTTATGTCCGTAAAAGCGCAACAGCAATCTCGTTTGAAAGAATTGATCAGCCGCGGTCGCGAGCAGGGCTACCTGACGTACGCGGAGGTCAATGACCACCTGCCGGAAGATATTTCCGATCCGGAACAGGTGGAAGACATCATCCGCATGATCAACGACATGGGGATCAACGTATTCGAGAGTGCTCCGGATGCGGACGCCCTGTTGTTGGCCGAAGCCGACACCGACGAAGCCGCGGCCGAAGAAGCCGCTGCCGCCCTCGCCGCCGTTGAGACCGATATCGGCCGCACCACCGACCCGGTGCGCATGTACATGCGCGAAATGGGTACCGTGGAACTGCTGACCCGCGAAGGCGAGATCGAAATCGCCAAACGCATCGAGGAAGGCATCCGCGAGGTGATGAGCGCCATCGCCCACTTCCCCGGCACCGTCGACGGCATCCTCGCCGAGTACACCCGCGTCACCACCGAGGGCGGCCGTCTGGCCGAAATCCTCAGTGGCTATATCGACCCGGACGACGGCAGCGTACCCGACGAAGCCGCCGCTCCCGTCCCCGTCAAGGAAGGCGCCGCCGCCGCAGACAGCGACGACGACGAGGAAGAAGAGAGCAGCGACGACGAGGAAGAAGAAGGCGACGGCGGTCCGGACCCGGAAGAGGCGGCACGCCGCTTCAATGCCGTGGCCGAGCAGCTGGACAAGGTGCAGAAGGCGCTGAAGAAGCATGGCCGTGGCAGCAAGCAGGCCACCGAAGAGCTGGCCGCGCTGGCCGAGCTGTTCATGCCGATCAAGCTGGTGCCCAAGCAGTACGACGCCCTGGTCAGCCAGGTGCGCGACGCCCTCGACCGCCTGCGTGCCCAAGAACGCGCCATCATGCAGCTGTGCGTCCGCGATGCGCGCATGCCGCGTGCCGACTTCCTGCGCCTGTTCCCGGGCAACGAAATCGACATGGCCTGGGCCACCGACCTGGCCAAGGGCAAGGCCAAGTACGCCGAAGCCCTGGGCAACCTGCAGGCCGACATCCAGCGCTGCCAGCAGAAGCTGGCCGACCTGGAAGCCGAGTGCAGCCTGAGCCTGGCCGAGATCAAGGACATCAACCGGCGCATGTCCATCGGCGAAGCCAAGGCTCGCCGCGCCAAGAAGGAAATGGTCGAGGCCAACCTGCGTCTGGTGATTTCCATCGCCAAGAAGTACACCAACCGCGGCCTGCAGTTCCTCGACCTGATCCAGGAAGGCAACATCGGCCTGATGAAGGCGGTGGACAAGTTCGAATACCGTCGCGGCTACAAGTTCTCGACCTACGCCACCTGGTGGATTCGCCAGGCGATCACCCGCTCGATCGCCGACCAGGCGCGCACCATCCGTATCCCGGTGCACATGATCGAGACGATCAACAAGCTCAACCGCATCTCCCGGCAGATGCTCCAGGAAATGGGTCGCGAGCCCACTCCGGAAGAGCTGGGCGAGCGCATGGAGATGCCCGAGGACAAGATCCGCAAGGTGTTGAAGATCGCCAAAGAGCCGATCTCCATGGAAACCCCGATCGGCGACGACGAAGACTCGCACCTGGGCGACTTCATCGAGGACAGCACCATGCAGTCCCCGATCGACGTAGCCACGGTCGAAAGCCTCAAGGAAGCCACTCGCGAAGTGCTGGCCGGCCTCACTGCCCGTGAAGCCAAGGTCCTGCGCATGCGCTTCGGGATCGACATGAACACCGACCACACCCTCGAGGAAGTGGGCAAGCAGTTCGATGTCACCCGCGAGCGTATCCGGCAGATCGAAGCCAAGGCGCTGCGCAAGCTGCGCCACCCGACGCGCAGCGAGCATCTACGCTCCTTCCTCGACGAGTGACAACAGAACCCCCGGCCCAGGCCGGGGGTTTTGCTTTAGCGCTGTCCCAGTCAGCTGTTGCCAGGGCTCCAAGCAAGGCTCGGGGGTCTTAGGCGGCGATCCGCCGTGACCCACGCCAGCCGCCATTGCCGGGCTAACGCCCAGCCTACGGGCCTTTGCCCCCATTCCCGAGCATTGATGCAGACATCGCCTCTGCTTTAGTGCGCAGGCAAACTGCCATCTATGCGGCAGCCGGTCTACACTGCGACAGGTACTGGTTCCGAAACGAGGCTGTTATGCCACGCTTGCCGGCCATTCTGTTGTTGTGCCTGGCGTACTGGACGACCCCGGCCTCGGCTCTGACCCTCAGCGAGGAGGAACGCCGCTGGCTGGCGGCCCATCCCGAGCTGCGCCTGGGCGTCGATGCCTCCTGGCCGCCCTTCGAATTCCGCGATGATCAGGGTCAGTACCAGGGTCTGGCCGCCGACTACGTGCGGCTGATCGAAAGCCGCCTGGGCGTACGCCTGCAGCCGGTCGAGCCGAGCAGCTGGAGCGAAGTGCTGGCGCAGGCCCGCGCCGGCGAAATCGACCTGCTGCCCGGCATCATGTCGACCCCGGAACGCCAGACCTACCTGGCCTTCACCCGCCCCTACCTGGATTTCCCCATCGTCATCCTGGCCCGCAACGGCGGCCCGCAACCCAGGCACATGGACGACCTCTACGGCCTGAAGGTCGCCGTGGTGGCCAACTACGCGCCGCACGAGCTGCTGCGCCAGCGCCACCCCGACCTCAACCTGCAGCCGCTGCCCAGCGTCGCCGCGGCCCTGCAGGCGCTGGCCACCGGCCAGGCCGACGCCCTGGTCGGCGACCTCGCCTCCAGCGTCTGGAGCCTGCGCCAGCTCAAGCTCGACGGCCTGTTCATCAGCGGCGAAACGCCCTACCGCTACCAGCTGGCCATGGCCGCCCCGCGCGACCAGCCGGTGCTGATCGGCATCCTCGACAAGCTGTTCGCCGAACTCAGCCCCAGCGAGATCGCCGTGCTCCAGGCGCCCTGGGTCGGCGGCGTGCTGGATCGCCGCAGCATCTGGCGCGAGGTGCTGCTCTACGGCCTGCCGGCGCTGCTCGGCCTGCTGGCGGTGATCGCGATCATCCTGCGCATCAACCGCCGCCTGCACAGCGAGATGCAGCGCCGCGCCGAGCTGGAACAGGAGCTGCGCAGCCGCGAGCAGCACTTCCGCGACCTGGTGGAAAGCCTCTCGGCCATCGCCTGGGAGGCCGAGCCGGGCGACCTGCGCTTCACCTACGTCTCGCCGCATGCCGAGAAGCTGCTCGGATACCCGCAAGGCGACTGGCTGCAGCCGGGCTTCTGGCAGCAGCACCTGCACCCGGACGACCACCAGCGCACCCTGCGCCAGTGCCTGGAGCACTGCAGCGCCGGCCAGGATCATGTTCTCGAATACCGCCTGCAGGCCGCCGACGGCCGCAGCGTGTGGGTGCGCGACATCATCACCCTGCTGCAGCGCGGCGAACGCCAGGTGGTGCGCGGCCTGATGATCGACATCAGCGAGACCAAGCAGACCGAGCAGGCGCTGCGCCTGTCGGAGCAGAAGTTCGCCTCTGTGTTCCAGCAGTGCCCGGACATCCTGGTCATCGCCCGCCGCGCCGACGGCGTGCTGCTCGAGGTCAACGCCGCGTTCACCGAGCAAACCGGCGTCAGCGTCGAACGGGCGATCGGCAAGACCGCCACTGAACTGGACATCTGGGGCGTGCCCGGCATCGGCCCGAACCTGCTGCTGCGCCTGCAGAACGAGACCCTGCGCAACCTCGAGCTGCCCTTCCGCCGCGCCGACGGCAGCCTGTTCACCGGGCTGATCTCGGCCGAGGCCTTCCAGCTCGCCGACACCCCCGCGCTGGTGGTGGTGGTGCGCGACATCAGCCAGCTCAAGGCCACCCAGGAGCAGCTGCAGATTTCCGAGGAGAAGTTCGCCAAGGCCTTCCACGCCTCGCCCGACGGCCTGCTGATCACCCGCCTGCGCGACGGCCTGCTGGTCGAGGCCAACGAGGGCTTCAGCCGCATCACCGGCTACCGCCTCGACGAGATCGCCGAGCAGAGCACCCTGAGCCTGGGCATCTGGGCCGACCCGCGGGATCGCCAGCGCCTGGTCGACGCCATCCGCCTGCGCGGCCGGGTGCGCGAGATGATCGCCCCGGTGCGCACCAAGGACGGCCAGCTGCGCCTGTGCGAGCTGTCGGCGCAGCCCTTGCCGATCGGCGGCGAAGACTGCCTGCTGACCATCGCCCGCGACATCACCGAGCGCCAGCAGATGCAGGAGGAACTGCAGCAGGCCGCCACCGTGTTCGAGAGCACCGCCGAAGGGGTGATGATCACCGACCTGGAGCAGCGCATCACCGCGGTCAACCGCGCCTTCACCCAGATCACCGGCTACGCCGAGGCCGAGGCGCTCGGCCAGCGCCCCAGCCTGCTCGCCTCCGGCCAGCACGACAGCGCCTTCTACGCCGCCATGTGGCACAGCCTGGCGGCCAACGGCCACTGGCAGGGCGAGATCTGGAACCGGCGCAAGAACGGCGAGCTCTACCCCGAATGGCTGACCATCAGCGCGGTGCGCAACGCCGAGGACCGGGTCACCCACTTCGTCGGGGTGTTCGCCGACATCTCCAGCCTCAAGCACGCCCAGGCCCGCCTCGACCACCAGGCCCACCACGACCCGCTGACCGGCCTGCCCAACCGCCTGCTGTTCGAGAACCGCCTGCGCAGCGCCCTGGAGGGCTCGCGCGCCGACGACCAGCTGGGCGCCGTGCTGTTCCTCGACCTCGACCGCTTCAAGCAGATCAACGACAGCCTCGGCCATCCGGTCGGCGACCTGCTGCTCAAGGCCATCGCCGAGCGCCTCAAGCTGCAGCTGCGCGACATCGACACCGTGGCCCGCCTCGGCGGCGACGAATTCATCATCCTGCTGCCCGGCCTGCACCAGCCGCAGGACGCCGAACAGGTCGCGCAGAAGCTGCTGGAGTGCTTCGCCGCGCCCTTCCAGATCGACAACCACGAGTTCTTCATCAGCGCCAGCATCGGCATCAGCCTCTACCCCAAGGACGGCGCCGACGTCGCCACCCTGGTGAAGAACGCCGACGCCGCCATGTACCAATCCAAGGCCAAGGGGCGCAACCGCAGCGAACGCTACACCCGTTCGCTGACCTTCCAGGTCAACGAACGCATGGCCATGGAACAGGAACTGCGCCGCGCCCTGGAGCGCGACGAGCTGTGCCTCCATTACCAGCCGAAACTCTGCCTGCGCAGCCAGCGCCTGGTCGGCGCCGAAGCCCTGGTGCGCTGGCCGCACCCGGTGTTCGGCGACATCCCGCCGGATCGCTTCATCCCGGTGGCCGAGGAAAGCGGGCTGATCCTGCCGCTGGGCGACTGGGTGCTGCAGCAAGCCTGCCGCCAGCTGCAGCACTGGCAGGAGGAACACGGCAGCTTCGGCCCGCTGTCGGTCAACCTGGCCGGCGCCCAGCTGCACCAGGCCAACCTGCTCGCACGCATCGACGAACTGCTGCAACAGCACGGCCTGGCGCCGCAGCGGCTGCAGCTGGAGATCACCGAAAACTTCATCATGAACCAGGCCGAGGAAGCGCTGGGCATCCTCCACCAGCTCAAGCAGCTCGGCGTGCAACTGGCCATCGACGACTTCGGCACCGGCTACTCCTCGCTCAGCTACCTCAAGCGCCTGCCGCTGGACGTGCTGAAGATCGACCAGTCCTTCGTCCGCGGCCTGCCGGACGACCCGCACGACCTGGCGATCACCCGCGCCATCATCGCCCTGGGCCACAGCATGCAGCTGACGGTGATCGCCGAAGGGGTGGAAACCAAGGCCCAGGAGCTCTGCCTGGCCGCCGAGGGTTGCCTGCAGATCCAGGGCTACGTGGTCAGCCGCCCCCTGCCCGCCGACGCCTTCGCCCGCAAGTTTCTCTCGCCCGGTCACGCGGTTGGCACTGGCGAGAGCGCGCCGGTATAATCCGCCGGCCTTCTGGGGGCCTATAGCTCAGTTGGTTAGAGCACTCGACTCATAATCGATTGGTCGCAGGTTCAAGTCCTGCTGGGCCCACCACCTTCAAAGCCGCGCATTGCGCGGCTTTCGTGTTTCTGGCCCACCAGGCGGCCACGAGTCACCGCGGTACGACGCATTCACGCTACGCGGGCCTGCTTGCAGCGCCTTGCCGCGCCAGCCTACAGAACCGAAACGTGAGCGAATGCAGCGCATGATTCGGCTCACACGGGGATGACCGCAGAGGACAGGCTCCCTCACACCGCCACGGATACAGCGTGCCACCTGAGCCCTGACGACCCGCCGCATCGCACTCGCCGGCCATAGGACAATGGTCGCGCCCCCTTGAGCCATACAAAGCAATTAGCCATTATCCGGGGCAGTGCCGGGCGCCTGGATTTCGGCACGCCGGCTCGCCCGGCCCTCAAGCGGCTTTGCTCAAGGAAGAAAAATGGATTACAGCCCGATAGTCGCCCAGGTCTGGGGCATGCTGAGCTGGTTCATCCCGGCGGCCCTGCTGATCGGCCTGCTCAAGTCGCCCTGGGCCAAGGGCCTGATCGGAGAGCTGCTGGTGCGGCTGTTCGCCCACTGGCAGCTGGACCAGCAGACCTACCGCCGCCTGCACAACGTCACCCTGAACACCCCGGACGGCACCACGCAGATCGACCACGTCTTCCTCTCGCCCTACGGCATCTTCGTGCTGGAAACGAAGAACATGAGCGGCTGGATCTTCGGCAGCGAGAAGCAAGCGCAGTGGACGCAGAAGTTTCGCAAGCGCAGCTTCAACTTCCAGAACCCGCTGCGGCAGAACTACAAGCACCTCAAGGCCCTGGAAGCCACCCTGGGCGTCAGCCCCGAGCACCTGCACTCGGTCATCACCTTCGTCGGCGGCAGTACCTTCAAGACCGAGATGCCGGCCAACGTCACCCAGGGCATCGGCTTTATCCGCTATATCCAGTCATTCCAGCAGCCGGTATTCAGCGCGGCCGAAGTCGACGCCATGCTGCAGGCCCTGCAAAGCGGTCGCCGCGCGCCGACCCTCGCCACCCATCGCGAGCACGTACAAAACCTCAAGCGCCGCAGCGATCCGACGGCCGAACGGCAATGCCCGAAGTGCGGCAGCGCGCTGCTGATACGCACCGTGAAATCAGGCCCGAAAGCAGGACAGCAGTTTTGGGGGTGTTCGGGGTTTCCCAAGTGCCGAACCATGCAAAATCTTTAAGAAACAAAGGGATGACACGACCAAGGAGCCCCGGGCAAAAAGTAGATCTGTCCCCTTTTTCTTTGTCCCCTTTTTCTTTCTTTTTCGATTCGTAAGGAATGCCTGATGGATGATTTGGGATTCGCCGATGACCGACCGATCGAAGCACACGAACAAGACTTGCTCGGTCGATCGACGTTCGCGAAAAACCTTGCAGCCGCAATTGCAGGCTGGAAAAACAAAGAAAGCCTTGTGATCGCCTTAACGGGCGCATGGGGCAGTGGCAAGAGTTCAATCAAGAACTTGGCCATATTGCAATTCGCGACAACCCCTAGCCACGAAGTTATTGAATACAACCCTTGGGAATGGACCGGCCAGGAGAAACTTAGCTCTTCATTTTTCAATGAGGTTTCCTTGGCTATCAAGCGCAAGGACAAAAGCGAAGATGGCAAGCAGTTGGCCAAGGTACTACGCCAGTACGGGCGAAAGCTCAATACCGGGGCTGCCCTGATGGAGGGCTTCGCCAAATATCTACCACTGTTCCTTGGCTCCGCCTTAGTTACCTCGTACCTCAGCGCCTGGACCGAGAACCCTGCAGCACAAACGGTGATGGCCGTATTGAGCGGCGGCTCCGCACTAGCTGCGAGTGCAGCAGCGTTGAAGCGGCTAGCTCAATTTTTGTCCGATCGCGCTGAGGGTCTGGATCAGTCAGCGAAGGCGAATGAGCTAACTTTGAGCGAGATCCGAGGCGAGATCCGTACGTTGTTGGCTAAACGCGAACATCCGCTGTTGATCGTAATGGACGACATCGATCGGCTCTCACCAGAGCAGATGAAAGCATTGTTCCAGTTGATCAAAGGCAACATGGACTTCCCAAATGTAGTGTTTCTACTGCTATTCCAACGGGACATAGTTGAACGGGGCCTAGAGCTTGTAGGCTTCAAGGGGGCTGAATACCTAGAGAAAATAATCCAGGCTCCCTTTAGCGTGCCTGCACTGTCCACTGAGCGATTGGAGGCGGTGCTGTTCGAACGGCTGAATGCGATCCTCGCCAACGAACCACAACTGGCGGGAAAATTTGATACTGACTATTGGACCGGAGTGTACCGTAAGGGGCTCAGCCAGTTTTTCCACAATCTTCGTGACGTTTACCGCTACACCTCCACACTTGCCTTCCATTGTAGGTTGTTACGAGGCACCGACGTGGCTGAGATCAATGCCGTGGATCTGTTTGCTTTGGAGTGCCTGAGAACTTTCGCTCCGGCCAGCTACGAGGCCATGCCGCAGCATAAGGTGGCCCTCACCGGCAGTGATTTGTGGACGCGTCAGGATCAAACCGAGAAAAGCCGAATCACGAACCTCGTCCAAGATATTGTGGCGCTAGCGCCGCAGGACTACCGCAGCGGGGTAGAACAGATCATCAAGCAACTGTTCCCAACTCTCGACTGGATTTTTAAGAACAGGAGCTACGATGGATCCACACACGGCCGATGGCTGAGGGAGTCCCGAGTGTGTCGAGTCGAGACCTTCGATCGCTACTTTGAATTGGCCTTGCCGATCAGCGAAGTATCGAATTCGCTACTGCACTCGCTAACGCTGCTGATACCTGACAGCAAGCGGTTCTGCGAAATTCTGCGTAACCAAAACGAGTCCCAGCAAAAGGCTGTATTGGACAGGCTGGAGTCCTACATTGACGAGTTCCCCATTGAGCAGTCTTCAGCGGTGTTGGAGACACTGCTAAACGCCGGAGAGGTTGTCGTTGGCGGTGAGTCTTCCATAACGACCGTATCCCACCCAGTGCAGGTGTTCCGTTTGTTGCGATTCTTCCTATTGCGCACCGACGATCTAACCGCGCGCAGCGGACTACTGCTACGTGCATTCGAGACAGCCAAAGGCTATCTCGTTCTAGAGCGGCTGCTTGCCTTGGAGGCTTCCCACAGACGAAAAAATGAACCTACAGATCTGGATGACGCAGGCTACGAACAACTCAAATTGATGTTTGTGACAGATCTGCTAGCTAAGGCCGATCACAATCCTGACGCCTTCCTGGCACATTGGAATTTCATATCCTTTGCCTATCGATTGAATGACTTCGCTGATGGAGCAGGAAGCCGGTGGATCAAGCAGCAGGTTACAACGCTCGAGCGTTTTGTTTTGTTTGCCATAGCGGCTGTAAGCAAAGGTACATCATATGAGGGGAATGGAGCTTCTACTTTCTACTTTGTGAAAATCGCCACACTGGACGACCTACTCGGAATAGAGGCATGCCAAGGATGGATCGACAAGATTCAGCGAGCAGAACTCACTGAACCAGCACGGCGAGCCATTGATATGGTCGAGGAAGCGTTAGGCAGACATCAGCGTGGCGAGAAGTCTGACTACGACTGATCAGGTCTGCCCGAAGTAAAAAAGAGGACAGATTTATTAATCTCACTCCATCGAGCCGGAAAATACACCAACCCTCTTCTCACCCGATAACTAAAAAATCGCCCTTATAGCGCCACCTGGCGAGCCTGCCAACGCGCGTAGATATCGGCCATTTCCTCCTGCGGGCAATGGACGATGGGCAGCCGCTGTTCGGCAAGCGGCAGGCTCATCTGCAGGTAGACGGCAGCGCTCGACAGGCCGAAGGGTTCGCCCTCGGCGTTGCTCGCGGCGAACACCACCCGGCTGACTCCGCACTGGTGCATGGCGGCCAGGCACATCGGGCAGGGTTGGCCGCTGGCGTATACCACGCAGCCGTCCAGACGCGGGCCGAGCTGGCGGCTGGCGCTGCGGATGGCCTGCAGCTCGGCATGGGCGGTCGGGTCCTGGCTGAGGTGGATCTCGTTGACCGATCGCGCCAGCACCTGTCCATCACGCACCAGCAACGCGCCAAAGGGGCGGCCACCGTTTTCGACATTCTGCCGGGCCAGCGCCACGGCCTGTTGCAGGTAATGCTGATCGTCGTGCATGGCTCAATGGGCTCCGGCATTGATTAGTAGTTCGGCCACCCGCGTCTGGCCGCGCCGCTCGGCGTGCCGCAGTGCGCTAACGCCGTCACGGTCGGCCAGTTGCAGGTCGGCCCCGGCCTCGATCAGCAGCGCGACGATGCGCTGATGGGCCGGGCCGCCGTCACCGAGAATCACCGCCTCCAGCAGGCAGGTCCAGCCCAGGTGGTTGACGTGATCGACATCCACGCCTGCCGCGATCAGCCGCCGCACGGTTTCCACATGACCGCGTTCGCAGGCCGGGATCAGCGCGGTACCGCCAAAGCGGTTGGTGCTGCGCAGGTCGGCACCATGGGCCAGGGTCAGCTCGAGGATCTGCAGGTACCCGCTGGCGCCGGCCAGCAAATAGGCGCTGTCCTGGCGCGCGTTCTGCAAATTGACGTCGGCTCCGGCCTCGACCAGCACCCGCGCGACCTCGATGCGATTGCCCGCGGTAGCCAGCAGCAATGCACTGTTGCCCTGCTCGTCCTGGGCGTCGATGACCACGCCCTGCGCCAACAGGGCATCGAGGCCGGGCAGATCGCCCACCGCCGCCGCCGCGCGCAGGCGCTGCTCGGCCTCCGGCGTCGCGCCCACAGGCCCGACCATGAGCACACAGGCCAGCAGGCCGATAATCTGAGGGAGAACCGCTTGCATGGAGTCGTTCCTGGCTGAGATTCGAGGCCTGCAGTATCGCCGCCGCCCGGTACACGCCGAAATTAAATATCCCCATGCCAGCCAGTTGCGCCCTGCATGCCCGATCCACCGCGCGCGCTCAGCTCACAAGCGCAGATCGAACTTATCCAGCAGCAACTCCCCCGGCAGATCGCCGCTGACCAGCTGGTTGCGCCCGCGCGCCTTGCCGCTGTACAGGCGGCGGTCGGCGCTGCGGTAGAGTTCGGCGGCGCTGCGGCCGTCCCTGGGCCAGGCGGCCAGGCCGAAGGTGGCGGACAGGGGGATCGGCTGGCCGTCGTATTGCAGCGGTTGTTCGGCGATCTGCTGGCGCAGGCTTTCCACCAGCGGGTCGGCGCCGGCACTGTCGGTGTGGCGCAGCAGCAGGCCGAATTCCTCGCCGCCCAGGCGGCCGAGCAGGTCGGTGACGCGCAGGCGCTGCTGGAGGATCTGGCAGATATGCTGCAGCGCCATATCGCCGGCCTCGTGGCCCCAGCGGTCGTTGACCTGTTTGAAGTGGTCGACGTCGAGCAGCACCAGCACCAGCTGCCCGTGGCTGCGTTCGGCCTCCTGGATGCTGAGTTGCAGAGCGTGCTGGAAGCTGCCGCGGCTGGCCACGCCGGTCAGCGAGTCGGTCTGCGCCAGGCGCTCCAGCTCTTCGTAGGCCTGCATGCGCAGGCCGTCGTAGATATGCACGAAGAACAGGATCAGCACGCCGCAGAGCGTGGCGTTGCCCAGGTCGATCAGCCCGGCGGCGTCCAGCTGCAGGTGGTTGTCCTCGAAGTACAGCAACAGCGCCGCCAGCATGAAGGGCGCGGCCAGCACGAAGCCGCGCCGCTTGCCCAGCAGCAGGTAGGCCAGCAGCGGGATCATGTAGACCCAGACGAAGGCCGCGGACGAGGCGTCCGGCATGACGATGATGTAGAGGATGAAGGCGAAGGTGGGGATCAGGTAGAGGTAGACCCACAGGTCCAGCTGGCGCGCCTGCCCGATGCGCCAGCCGCCGTACAGCAGCAGCGCGGTGCAGAGCAGCTCGAGGATGGCGAAGGGGTAGTTGCCGGCCAGCGTCTGCAGCACGGCGAAGCCGCCCAGGGTCAGGCCGGTGGCGAGCAGGATGGTGCGCATCAGCGCGCGCTTGCCGGCTTCGCGCAGGCCCGCGCAGTGCCCCGTCGTCAGCTCCTTGTTGTCGTCTCGCTTGCCATCGACCATCAGTCCGCCCAGCACCGCCGCCCTCGGTGGTGCGCAGCCCCCCGCCGCGCACCGTCCCCTCACTATAGCCGGCAAACGCCGCGGGCTGGCCGGCGCTACACCGCGTAGCCGAGCACGCGCGGCAGCCACAGGGCGATTTCCGGGAAGATCGCCACCAGCAGCAGGGCGCTGGACATCACCACGACGAACAGCGCCGCCCAACCGACGGTCTGCTCCAGACGGATCTTGGCCACCTCGGCGGTGACCATCAGGTTGATCGCCACCGGCGGGGTGAACTGGCCGATGGCGATGTTCATCGCCAGCAGAATGCCGAACCACACCGGGTTCCAGCCGAAGTGCTGCATCACCGGGATGAGGATCGGCATCAGGATCAGGTAGATGGAGATGGCATCGAGCAGCATGCCGGCCAGCAGCACGGCGAGCATCACCAGCGCCAGCAGCACCCAGCCGTTGTCCGACAGCGAGATGAGCCATTCGGCCAGGTGGCGGAAGGTGCCGAGCATCGTGCCGGCCCAGGCGAAGATGCCGGCCAGGGCAATGATCAGCATGACCACGCCGGAGATCACCGCCGCCTCGCCGCAGAGCTTCCACAGGCTGCGCCAGTTCAGTTCACGGGTGAGCAGCAGGCCGACCAGCACGCCGTAGGCCACCCCGGCCACCGCCGCTTCGGTGGGGGTGAACAGGCCGCTGCGCAGGCCGCCGAGAATCAGCACCGGGGCGAACAGCGCCGGCAGCGCCTGCTTGAAGCTCTCGCCCAGCGGTGGCCGCTCGCCCTCCTCCGGGGATTCCCAACCATAACGACGCGACAGCAGCCAGGCCGGCAGCAACAACACCAGGCCAGCGAGGATGCCGGGGAACAGGCCGGCGGCG
Source organism: Pseudomonas sp. EGD-AK9 (assembly GCF_000465935.2). Classification (NCBI taxonomy): domain Bacteria; kingdom Pseudomonadati; phylum Pseudomonadota; class Gammaproteobacteria; order Pseudomonadales; family Pseudomonadaceae; genus Pseudomonas; species Pseudomonas sp. EGD-AK9. Next base: position 2,805 of record NZ_AVOF01000607.1, on the reverse strand, counting down.
AACAGCGCGCGCAGGTCCACGCCCGGCACCACGATGGAGTAGAGGATCAGCGCGATCGACGGCGGAATCAGGATCGCGGTGGAAGCGGACGCGGCGATCAGCGTCGCCGAAAACGGCTTGGGGTAGCCGGCCTTGGTCATGCTCGGCAGCATCACCATGGCCACCGCCGCCGCATCGGCCGGGCCGGAGCCGCTCATGCCGCCCATGATCAGGCACACCAGCACCGCGACCAGGGCCAGGCCGCCGTGGCGCGGGCCGATCAGCGCCTGGGCGAAACGCACCAGGCGCAGCGCCACCCCGGCCTTCTCGAACACCAGGCCGGTGAGGATGAACAGCGGAATGGCGATCAGCGGGTACTTGGCCACGCCGTTGTAGGTGTTGGTGCCGAGGGTGGCGAGCATGTCCGGCGACAGCCCGGCGACGATGCCGATGGCGCCGGACAGGCCGAGGGCGAAGGCCACCGGCACACCGAGTGCCAGCAGCACGGCGAAACTGAGGATCAGCCAGAGATCAGGGCTCATCACCGAGCCTCCCGCGCAGGCGATCGAGGGTCATCTGGGTCAGGCGCACGAACAGCAGCAGCGCCAGGAGCGGCAGCCAGACCACGTACCACCAGTTGGGCAGGCCGAGGCCGGGCGACTCGGAATCCCACTGGAATTCTTCCCAGGCGAACTGGCCACCGAACCAGCACACCAGAGCCAGCACCAGCACGCCGGCCAGCCACTGCAGCAGGATCAGCGGCGTGCGCAGGCGCGGGAACAGGCGCTCGAGCAGGCCGATGCGGATATGCCGGTTGCTGCGCATGGCCACCGAGGCGCCGGCGAAGGTGAGGATGACCAGCAGAAACACCGAGATTTCCTCGGTGAAGGCGAAGGATGCATCGGTGAAATAACGCACCACCACGTTGGCCAGGCTGATCAGGCTGATGATCACCAGGGCCAGGGTGGCGAGCACGCGCTCCAGCGGCGCGTCGATTGGCTTGCTCATAGAAACCTCGAATGGCCGTGTTGGCGTGGTTCAGCGGCGGCTGTTCGCCCTCCCCCCTCGCCCATGAATGGGCGAGGGGAGCGGACCGGTGTCGCGCCACAGACTTCCAGCACCACGCCCCAGAGCCCTGGGACTTGCGGTCAGATAAAACGGATCAGGGCTGGGCCACGGCCTGGCGGGCGGCGTCCATCAGCGCCTCGCCGATACGCGGCGCCCACTTCTCTTGCACGCCGGCGGTGGCTGCGGCGAAGGCGGCACGCTCGGCCTCGCTCAGTTCGATCACCTCCACGCCGCGCTCGCGGATATCGGCCAGGCGCTGGGCCTGGGCGCTGCGCGACAGCTCGATCTCCCACTTGCCGGCGTCGATGGCGGCCTGGCTGAGCAGCTCGCGATCGGCCTCGGGCAGCGCTTTCCACACGCGCTGGTTGACCGCGAAGATCAGCGGGTCGGCCATGTAGTCCCACAGGGTCAGGTACTTCTGCCCGACCTGGTCGATGCGCGCCACGTCGAACACCGACAGCGGGTTCTCCTGGCCGTCCACCGCGCCGGTGGTCAGCGCCGGCTTGGCGTCGGCCCAGCTCATCTGCGTGGGGTTGGCGCCGAGGGCGTTGAAGGTGTCCTGGAACAGCGGCGAGCCGACCACGCGGATCTTCAGGCCGGCCAGGTCGGCCGGGCTGCGCACCGGCTTGGCCGAGTTGGACAGCTGGCGGAAGCCGTTCTCGCCCCAGGCCAGCGGCACGATGCCGCGCTGCTCGATGGCGGCGAAGGCCAGCTTGCCGGCCTCGCCCTGGGTGATGGCGTCGAGGTCGGCGTCGCCCTGCATCAGAAACGGCAGGGAGAACAGGTTGAGCTCCGGCACCTGCGGCGACCAGTTGATGGTCGAGCCCACGGCCATGTCGATCAGGCCGGAGCGCATGGCGGAGAATTCCTTGGTCTGGTCGCCGGCGACCAGCTGCGCGTTGGGATAGACGCGCAGGGTGATGCGCCCCTCGGAGCGCTCGTTGACCAGGTCGGCCCACTTCTGCGCGGCCTGACCCCAGGGGAAGGCGTCCGACAGCACGGTGGAGACGGAGTATTCACGCGCCTGCGCGGTGGCGCACAGGGCGGTCAGCGCAGCGCCGGCGGCCAGCGCGGAGAAGAGTCGCTTGAGTTTCATCGGGGGCGTCCTTGTATGGATCTTGGTCGTTGTCGTTGTGGCACCGCAAAGCGGTGCGGATCCAGCGGTGAGCGGTTGGCTCGCCTGGCGCGCCTGGTCGGCACGCGAAGGGGACACGGCGGGTGTCACTACTGCCGGGCAGGCCTTGTGGGCGAACGGCAGGGGCCAGCGGGTTACGCTTAGCCGCCTAACTATTCCAGAAGCGCGCGGCGAATGCCATTGTCCGATGTCTGTTAACGTTGCCCGGCCGAACGAGCCCCACCCATAATCGCCGACACCTGATTTCGGACCTTTGCCCATGGCCATTTCCCGCGACGACCTCGACCAGCATGGCCTGATCATCGGCGTGTCGCCCGAGCGCTTTCGCGCCGTGGCCATGCCGCTGCTGTTCGACCACCTCGACGCCCAGTGCGAGGGCACCATCGCGGTCAACCGCCAGGCGCGCATCGTCTGGATCAACGACAAGTACGCGCAGAAGGTCGGCATCAGCGACCCGCGCAGCGCGCTGGGCAAGGAGGTCGAAGAGGTGCTGCCGGCCAGCCGCCTGCGCGAGGTGGTGGAAAGCGGCCAGCCGAGCATGCTCGACCTGATGGCCTTCGGCGACGAGCACTTCGTGGTCACCCGCATTCCCCTGCGCGACGAGGACGGTACCCTGGTCGGCG
>NZ_AVOF01000606.1:0-1124 GCF_000465935.2 Pseudomonas sp. EGD-AK9 | reverse complement strand
GCCCACCGGACAGCGCCGCCGGCCACTCACCCGCGCGGTCGGCCAGGCCGACCGCGGCCAGGGCTTCCTCGGCCTGCTGACGCCAGTTGCCGGACAGGCCCAGGCCGACGTTGTCGATCACCCGCTTCCAGGGCAGCAGGCGGGCGTCCTGGAACATCAGGCGGATGTCCTCGCGCACCGCGTTGAGCGCACCGCTGCCGGCCAGCAGCTGACCGCCGCTGGGCTGATCCAGCCCGGCCAGCAGGCGCAGCAAGGTGCTCTTGCCGCAACCACTGCGGCCGACCACGGCGACGAACTGGCCGGCCGGGATATGCAGGTCGATGCCCTTGAGCACCCGACGCTCGCCGAAGGATTTCTCGATCCTCTCGATTGCCAGGGGGATGCCCTGGCGGATGCTGTGCAGTGCGGTCATTGGCCACCTGCCTTGGCCTGGTAGGCCGGGTGCCAGCGCAGCCAGACACGCTCCAGGCCCCTGGCCGCGACGTCGGCCAGCTTGCCGAGCAGCGCATAGAGCAGGATCGCCAGCACCACCACGTCGGTCTGCAGGAACTCGCGGGCGTTCATCGCCAGGTAGCCGATGCCGCTGCTGGCGGAGATGGTTTCCGCCACGATCAGCGTGAGCCACATAAAGCCCAGGGCGAAGCGCACGCCGACCAGGATCGACGGCAGCGCACCGGGCAGGATCACCTGGCGGAACAGGGCGAAGCCCGACAGGCCATAGCTGCGCGCCATCTCCACCAGCGCCGGGTCGACGTTGCGGATGCCGTGGTAGGTGTTGAGGTAGATGGGGAACAGGGTGCCGAGCGCGACCAGGAACACCTTGGCCGCCTCATCGATGCCGAACCACAGGATCACCAGCGGGATCAGCGCCAGGTGCGGCACGTTGCGGATCATCTGCACCGAGCTGTCGAGAAAGCGCTCACCCCATTTCGACAGGCCGGTGATAAAGCCCAGCAGCAGGCCGATGCCGCCGCCGATGGCGAAGCCAATGCCGGCGCGCTGGCCGCTGATCGCCAGGTGCTGCCAGATTTCGCCGGAGGCCAGCAGCTGCCAGCCGGCGGCGAGCACCGCGCTGGGCGCCGGCAGGATGCGGCTGGACAGCCAGCCGCTGGCCACCGCCAGCC
>NZ_AVOF01000605.1:0-1125 GCF_000465935.2 Pseudomonas sp. EGD-AK9 | reverse complement strand
GAGGCGCTGATCGCCGCGCTGCGCGAGGGCAGCCGCCGCGCGGTGGCCGACATGGCGCAGAGCGCCAGCCTGGTGAGCCAGACGGTGGAGGGCGCCAACCAGACCGAGGGCGCGCTGACGGCCATCGCCGAGGCGGTGGCGCGGATCTTCGAGATGAACCAGCAGATCGCCGCGGCGGCCGAACAGCAGACGGCGGTGGCCGAGGAGATCAACCGCAGCGTCACCTCGATCCGCGATATCGCCGATCAGTCGGCCAGCGCCATGGAACAGACCGCCGCCTCGAGCATCCAGCTGGCCGAGCTGGGCCGCGAGCTGCAGGGCATGGCCGGGCATTTTCGTCTGTAAGGGCGGGCGCGCTCACAGTTTCGTCAGCAAAGATTGCATAGCACTTTGCCGCACTTGAGTGGCCCAGTAGCATCGGCGGTCTGCATAAGGAGCCAACGATGCGAAGCAAACTGGACGCCTGCCTGGACTCGGTCAATCAGGTGCTGCTGGGCAAGGAGGCGCAGGTGCGCCTGGCGCTGACCTGCCTGCTGGCGCGCGGTCACCTGCTGATCGAAGACCTGCCCGGCATGGGCAAGACCACCTTGAGCCATGCTCTGGCGCGGGTGCTGGGGCTGAGCTTCCAGCGTATCCAGTTCACCTCCGACCTGTTGCCCGGCGACATCCTCGGCACCTCGGTGTTCGACAAGGACAGTGGCCAGTTCGTCTTCCACCCCGGGCCGATCTTCGCCGAGCTGGTGCTGGCCGACGAGATCAACCGCGCCACGCCGAAGAGCCAGAGCGCGCTGCTCGAGGCCATGGAAGAGGGCCAGGTGACCATCGAGGGCGCCACCCGACCGCTGCCCGAGCCGTTCTTCGTCATCGCCACGCAGAACCCGGTGAGCAGCGGCGGCACCTTCGCCCTGCCGGAGTCGCAGCTGGACCGTTTCCTCATGCGCCTGTCGCTGGGTTATCCGGCCCAGGCGGCGGAGAAGGCGCTGCTGCTGGGCGACGCGCGGCGCGAGCTGCTGCCGCGGCTGCAAGCGATTCTCGACCATGCCGAGCTGGCCCGGCTGCAGGCCGAGGTGCCCAAGGTGCGCGCCAGCGATGCGCTGATCGATTACGTGCTGCGCCTGGTCGAGG
>NZ_AVOF01000604.1:0-1128 GCF_000465935.2 Pseudomonas sp. EGD-AK9 | reverse complement strand
GCTTCAGTGCTAAAGACGGCCTGCATATCAGTGACGGAACACCTGCAGCTGACTGCGCATCATGGCTTGATGAACACCGCCAAATTGCAGCACTCGGCATCAACTGCACGCCGCTTCAGCATATCCCTTCCTTGATAGAGGAGTTAAAAAAGAACACGTCAAAACCGATCATTGTCTACCCGAATTCAGGTGAGCAATATGATCCGGAAACAAAAACATGGAACGGCGCAGCATGCGCAGAATCATACGGGGCGAGCGCCCGCACCTGGCATGAAAAAGGAGCGAGGCTGATTGGCGGCTGCTGCCGGACAAAACCCGAAAATATTCAAGAAATTGCGGCTTGGGCCCGCTCTTTAAAAACAACTTGACTTATCGGAATAGTTTGTATATTCTAACTTAAAGCCGGTTCGCCGGAGTCTCGTGTCACTTTCTGACATGAGATTTTTTATTAGGAGGAAATAAATCGCTGATAGAAAGTTGGAAAAAGATGAACTCTGCCCACAACAAGAATGAGACAACCTTTCAGAGAAGTATGAAAAGCCGGCACCTCTTTATGCTTTCCTTGGGAGGTGTCATCGGAACCGGGCTGTTTTTAAGCTCAGGTTATACCATTCAGCAAGCAGGCCCGGCCGGAACGATATTCGCCTACTTAGTCGGGGCCGGCATCGTCTATCTGGTCATGCTATGCCTCGGTGAGCTGTCAGTCGCCATGCCTGTGACCGGCGCCTTTCACACCTATGCAGCCAAATACATAGGGCCGGGCACCGGATTTACGGTCGCTTGGCTGTACTGGCTGACATGGACCGTGGCATTGGGATCAGAATTCACAGCAGCCGGCCTGTTAATGCAGCGTTGGTTCCCCCATACATCGGTTTGGATGTGGAGTGCCGTCTTTGCGCTGTTCATTTTCTTGCTTAACGCATTTTCGGTCAAGTTTTTCGCTGAATCAGAATTTTGGTTTTCCAGCATCAAAGTATTAGCCATTGTATTATTTATTCTTTTAGGCGGCTCTGCCATGTTCGGCATCATCCCGATCAAAGGCGGAGAAGCCGCTCCGATGCTGTCCAACTTCATGGCGGAAGGCGGGTTTTTTCCAAATGGATTTGTCCCGATTTTGATGACGATGCT
>NZ_AVOF01000603.1:0-1160 GCF_000465935.2 Pseudomonas sp. EGD-AK9 | reverse complement strand
TGGTCGGCGGCCAGGGTGGTGACCCGCTCCTCGGAGACGTAGCCGGGCTTGCGCAGGGCCTGGGCACGGCCGAGATCGAGCTGGGCGCGTTCCAGGGTGGCCTGGCTGGCGGCCACTTCGGCCTGGCTGGCGGCGATCAAGCTGCTCTGCTGCGCCAGCTTGCTGCGTGCCTGGTCGAGTTGCGCCTGGTAGTTGGCCAGGGCGGCGCGGGCGCGCTGGCGGGCCAGGCGGAAATCGCTGTCCTCCAGCACTGCCAGCAGCGCGCCGGCCTCGACGTGCTGGTTGTCGCGCACCAGCACCCGCTCGATGCGCGCGTTCAGCTGGCTCGATACCCGGGTGATCTCGCCCTGCACGTAGGCATTGTCGGTGCTCTGCAGGTGACGGCCGACCAGCAGCCAGTGGCCGAACAGGGCGGCGGCCAGCAGGCCGAGCAGGGTGGTGAAGAGCAGGAGGCGGCGTTGCAGGGGAGCGGGCATGCGAGGGCTCGGCTTGGGTGAAAAATGTAAGCAAATTTAACTATGTTCACTTTTCGCTAGTAGCCGGTAGACTTGGCAAACTTTGTTGCTTGTGGGGAACAATCATGGGGCTGGACGACGCGCTGATCTTCACCCGCGTGGTGGAGTGCCACAGCTTCACCCAGGCGGCCAGCAGCCTGGGCATGCAGAAATCCACGGTGAGTCGGCGCATCGCCCTGCTCGAGGAGCGCCTCGGCGTACGCCTGCTCAACCGCACCACGCGCAAGCTGCGCCTGACCGAGGTGGGCCAGGCCTACTACGAGCGTTGCCGACAGATCATGCTCGACTTCGCCGAGGCCGAGCAGGCGGTGATGCAGTTGCAGCGCGAGCCCTCGGGGCTGCTGCGGATCAGCGCGCCGATCGAGTTCGGCCAGCTGTTTCTCGGCCGCGTGCTCGGCGAGTTCATGCGCCAGTACCCGCAGATCAGCGCCGAGGTGGAACTCAGCTCGCGCCTGGTCGATCCGCTGGAGGAGGGCGTGGACATCGCCATCCAGGTCGGCCAGCCGCAGGACTCCACGCTGATCGCGCGCAAGCTGTTCGAGAGCGGCCGGCGCCTGTGCGCCAGCCCGGCCTACCTGGCGGCGCACGGCACGCCGCGCAGCGTCGCCGAGCTGGAGGGCCATCGCGCCATCCTGTTGCAGCACG
>NZ_AVOF01000602.1:0-1160 GCF_000465935.2 Pseudomonas sp. EGD-AK9 | reverse complement strand
GGGGCGGCGGCCGGCGCCGGGGCCTGGGCGTAGACCGGTTGCGGCGCGTAGGCCGGCTGCTTGCTGTGACGGCTGATGCGTACGGACTCTTCGCCCTCTTTGATCTCCAGCTCGTCGATACCGGATTCTTCCAGCAGCTCGATCAGTTTCTTGACTTTACGGATATCCATAGCGATTCAACTCCCGGTGAGGTCAGGGTCGTTTAGTTTCAAGTTGTTCTAGCGCGGCCTCCAGGGCCAGCCGATAACCGCTGGCGCCAAGGCCGCAGATCACCCCCACCGCAACGTCGGAGAAGTAGGAGTGATGGCGGAATGGTTCACGTTTGTGCACGTTGGACAGGTGCACTTCGATGAATGGGATGCTCACCGCCAGCAACGCGTCACGTAATGCGACGCTGGTATGGGTAAAAGCGGCGGGATTGATCAGGATAAAGTCGACACCTTCGCCTTTCGCCGCATGAATCCGCTCGATCAGCTCGTACTCGGCGTTGCTCTGCAGGTACAGCAGGTGATGGCCGGCGTCGCGGGCGCGGCGTTCCAGGTCCTGGTTGATCTCGGCCAGGGTGGTGGCGCCGTATTTGTCGGGCTCGCGGGTGCCCAGCAGGTTGAGGTTGGGGCCGTGCAGGACCAGTAGGGTGGCCATGGTCGCGTTCCTTGTTGTTCGAGCTGCGCAGGACTATGCCGCAGCTGGCCCGATGTCAGCAATAGCCGACACGATGCCCGGCGTTTGCGGCAAAAATATGACTATAGCGGTGGTTTCGGTCGTTGCCAGGCTGAGCTGGGCGTCTAGCGCGCGCTGGCCTGATCCAGGCGGGCGGCGAAGCTGGCGGCATCGACCTCACCTACGACACGCAGATCGAGCCATTCGTCACCGTTGCCGGCGAACAATTGAATCGCCGGCGGGCCGAACAGCTGATAACGGTCGAGCAGAGCGCGCTGCGCGGCGTTGCTCTCGGTGATGTCGAAGCGGATCAGGCGCCAGTCGCCGAGCTTGCTGCCCACTTCGACCGAGCCGAACACCTCGCGTTCGATCACCTTGCAGCTGATGCACCAGTCGGCGTACCAGTCCAGCAGCAGCGGCTGGCCGGCGGCCTTGGCCTCGGCCAGCGCGGCGTCCAGTTCGGCCGGGCTGCTCAGGGTCAGCCAGGCGCCACCCGTGGC
>NZ_AVOF01000601.1:0-1169 GCF_000465935.2 Pseudomonas sp. EGD-AK9 | reverse complement strand
GATCAGAAACGCGGCGCCGCCCCAGCGGGCGATGGCCAGCAGCGTCGGGCTCTGCGCCAGCAGCGCGGCCAGGCCGAATACGCCGGCAGCCACCAGCACGGCGTCGCAGAGGATGCACAGCGCCGCCACCGGCAGGTGATGCTCGCGGCGCAGGCTCTGCGCCAGGACGAAGGCGTTCTGCGCGCCGATGGCCATGATCAGGCCGATGGCGACCAGCAGGCCGTTGCTGTAGCTCTGCCACATCACACGGCCTCCGGCATGGACGCCGCCGCCAGCGCGTGCAGGGTCGACAGCGCCTTCTCGGCCCGTTCGAGGGGCACGAACAGGTGGTCGTGATGAACGCCGGCGATCACGTTGCAGCTGATCCCGGCCTGGGCCAGGGCGGCGGAGAAGGACGCGGTCAGGCCCACCGCCGCCAGCGAGGAGTGCACCTCGAGGGTGATCCAGGCGGCGACGTAGTCGTAGCTCAGGCCATGGGCATCGGCGACTTCGCGCGGCAGCACCAGGCTCAGGCCTTCGCCTTCGCGCATGCTGGCCAGCGGCTGCAGGGCGCTGCAGTCGCGATCAGCGGCGACGCAGCAGAACACGTACTGCCCCGGGTTGAGGTGTGGCGTCATGCTCTGCAGCAGGCGCGCGAGGTTGGTTTCGCCGGACATGGCAGGCTCCTGAAATGGGCTGAGTGCTGGCGAGTCTGGCGGCTGTGGCGGTATAAGAGAAACCAATATTGCTGATCTCTCATTAGGTAAATCGATTGTTCGACTACAAGTTGCTCGCCGCCCTGGCGGCAGTGGTGGAGCAGGCCGGCTTCGACCGTGCGGCGCAGGTGCTGGGCCTGTCGCAGTCGGCCGTGTCGCAACGGATCAAGCTGCTCGAGGCGCGGGTCGGCCAGCCGGTGCTGGTGCGCGCCACACCACCGACCCCCACCGAGATCGGCCGCCGCCTGCTCAACCATGTGCAGCAGGTGCGTCTGCTCGAACGCGACCTGCAGGGCCAGGTGCCGGCGCTGGACGAGGCGGCGACCCCGGAGCGCCTGCGTATCGCCCTCAACGCCGACAGCCTGGCGACCTGGTGGGCGGCGGCGGTGGGTGGCTTCTGCGCGCGCCAGCGGCTACTGCTGGAGCTGGTGGTGGAGGACCAGGAGGTCGGCCTCAAGCGCATGCGCGCCGGCG
>NZ_AVOF01000600.1:0-1180 GCF_000465935.2 Pseudomonas sp. EGD-AK9 | reverse complement strand
CACGCCACAGGCGCCAGCGGCGCCGCTGCCGAGCCTGGCCGGCACCGAAGTCGACGGCCGACTGCAGACCGATGCCGCCGGCAATCTGGTGCTGGAGCTGGCGCTGCGCGATTACTTCGATTATTTCCTCAGCGCCGTCGACCACTCCGGCCTCGACGCCTCGATCGCGGCGCTGCTGGCCGATGCTGGCGCACGTTTGCAGGAGCCGGCGCTGGGTCAGCTGACCAACCTGCTCGGCGACTACCTCGACTACAAGCGCGCCAGCCTGGCACTGTTGCAGCAGCCGCTGAACGCCCGCCAGCAGGTCGACCCCCAGGCCCAGCTGCAGGCGCTGCAGCAGGCCTTCGAGCGCCTGGATGCCCTGCGCCGCACGCATTTCTCGGCCGCCGCGCAGGAGGCACTGTTCGGCGCCGAGCAGGCCTACGCCCGCTACACCCTGGACAGCCTGGCGCTGCAGCAGCGCGACGACCTCGGCGAGGCGCAGCGCGCGCAGTTGCACGAGCAGCTGCGCCAGCAGTTGCCGGAGGCGCTGCGTGCCAGCGAGCTGCGCCAGGAGCAGGCCCAGGCACAACTGGCGCGCAGCGAACAGCTGTGGCACGACGGCGCGGACGAGCAACAGGTGCGCGAGTTCCTGGCGATGACCTATGATCCGCCCACCGTGCAGCGCCTGCTGGCCGAGCAGCGCCGCGAGCGCGACTGGCAGCAGCGCTACCAGGCCTACCGCGCCGAGCTGGCCGGGTTGCAGGGCCAGGGGCTGAGCGCGGCGGATGGCGCGCAGGCGCAGCAACGGCTGCGCGAACGGCTGTTCGCCAGCGAAGATCGACACCGGGTGGAGACCTATGACGCCATCGCCGCCAAGCAGCCGCAGACGCCGCCCCAGCCCTGAGCGGCGGTGCCCATGAGCGTCGAGCAGCAGGAGCGCCTACTGCTGGCCCAGCAGCGCCGCGGCTACAGCCGGCTGTGCTTCGTGCCGGCGCTGGAGCAGGCGTTCGCCGAGCACCGGGTGCAGCGCATTCGCCGCCGCCTGCCGCTGATCGCCGCCACCGCGGTACTGTTCCAGCTGGCCTACGCGCTGCTGGATATTTTCGCCATGCCGCTGGCCGTCAGCCTCTCGGCCTTGCCGCTGCGCCTGCTGGCGCTGGGCGCGGTGCTGCTGGCGTTCGTCTACTGCCGGCGTGCG
>NZ_AVOF01000599.1:0-1181 GCF_000465935.2 Pseudomonas sp. EGD-AK9 | reverse complement strand
CTACGAGGCGGCGCTGGCTCGCGGCGACCAGCCGGCGGCCAAGGACTGGACCTACCAGGGTTACCGCATGACCATCTTCTCCGACCCGGAGGAGGCGGTGTTCGAGGGCTCCCTGGAGGGTGCGCGCATCCGCTACTACCCGGCCCCGGCAATGGCCACCGCCGGTGGCGACATGCAGTACGCCAAGGCCTGGCAGCCGCACGTGGTGGTCGACCGCGAGCTGATCACCGGGCAGAATCCCTTCTCCGACAAGGCCCTGGCCGAGGCCCTGCTGACCCTTCTGGAGCGGAGCTGAGCGATGAAATACCTGCATACCATGGTGCGCGTCCGGGATCTGGATGCCTCGCTGCGCTTCTACCGCGATGCCCTCGGCCTGGAAGTGCTCAAGCAGCGCGAATACCCCCAGGGCCGCTTCACCCTGGTCTACCTGGCCGCCCCAGGCGACCGGGATGCCCAGGTCGAGCTGACCTACAACTGGGACACCGAGGACTACGGCAGCGCGCGCAACTTCGGCCACCTGGCCTATGCGGTGGACGACATCTACGCCGCCTGCCAGCACCTGCAGGAGCACGGCGTGACCATCAACCGTCCGCCGCGTGACGGCCACATGGCCTTCGTGCGCTCGCCGGACCAGATCTCCATCGAGCTGCTGCAGAAGGGCGAGCCGCTGGCGCCGGCCGAACCCTGGGCGTCCATGCCCAACGTCGGCAGCTGGTGAGCGCGCGGTGCGCCTTAACGCCGACTTCGCCCTGCCCGTGGTGATCCGCCCGGGCGATGCGCCCTGGGTGGCCTCGCCGCTGGCCGGGGTGGAACGGCAGATGCTCGACCGCGTTGGTGAAGAACTGGCACGGGCCACCTCCATTGTGCGCTACGCGCCGGGCTCGCACTTCAGCGCGCACGGGCATCCGGGCGGTGAGGAGTTCCTGGTGCTGGACGGGGTGTTCTCCGACGAGCGCGGCGACTACCCGGCCGGCACCTACGTGCGCAATCCCATCGGCAGCCGCCACACGCCCTTCAGCCGCGAAGGCTGCACGATTTTCGTCAAGCTGATGCAGTTTGACCCGGCCGATCGCGCCGAAGTGGTGATCGACAGCCGCCGTGCCGAGTGGACGCCGGGGGCGCTGCCCGGCCAGCACGAGCTGGCCCTGCACGCGTTCGCCGGCGAGCAGGTGCGCCTGCAG
>NZ_AVOF01000598.1:0-1184 GCF_000465935.2 Pseudomonas sp. EGD-AK9 | reverse complement strand
CAAGAAGGACAATACTTAGATGAGGATACAGTATTAAGCTGGCTGGCACGGAAAAAAACGGGCTCTGATTTGAAAAAAGCCGAAAAAGATGATAAAAACTTCAAAAATGAAGGCTTGAATCCAGCGCTCCCGAGTTCTGGTTCAACAGAAGAAAAGAACGAAAGCAGCCCGATTTATTTAGCATCCATGCTTGAGCACGATTATTTAGTCAGAAAAGACAAGAATTCTATCCAGCTTGGCGGCGTAATGATCGGACTGGCATTAAACTCCGTGTATTACTATCGTGAAAAAACAGGCGATCCGCAAAAAGAAGTGGAGATTAAGGACAGCACGCTTCGCCAGCAGGGAGAAAAAATTGCACAGGAGGTTATTAACCGCCTCCGCAAAAAAGATAACTTGAAGAATGTGCCGATTACCGTCGCGCTCTACAAGCAGGCGTCAAAAACATCGATTGTGCCGGGGAACTTCATCGCCAAAACAGAGGTCAAAGCAGGCTCTACTGATATCTCAAATTGGGATGACATCAATGAAAAATATGTATTCTATCCGGCAGATACAACCACAGCAGAAAAATACCCGGATGACACCGAGGTCTTTAAGCGGTTCAAAAACTCAATTGAAGAATATTTCCCGAACTATACAGGCGTTGTCGGTACAGCGCTGTATGAAAATGATGAAATGAAGAAAATGAAGATTGACATACCAATGCAATTCTATGGAAAAAGTGAAGTTGTCGCGTTTACCCAGTTCTTAACGGGTGAAGTGATGGACTACTACTCTAAAGGCTCAGTTGATGTCGAAGTCAATATCACGTCCTCAGACGGACAGGAAGCGGTTATTATCCGCAATGCCGGAGATAAAGAGCCGACTGTTCACATTTATGACTGATAGAAAACCCTTGTGCCATATTGGCACAAGGGTTTTTATGTTACAATTAACAGGAAAAGGGAAATGATTTTCGCTTCTGCCGAAACACAAATCAAGGGGAGGTATGTTGATGCTGGAAATCGTGTGAAAACAATCATTATCAAATCTATAGCAATGAAAGGATGTTAGACGTGCATAAAGATATCAAAAAAATATTTCATGAAGAGCAGGTTTTGGCAGAAGCTGCAGCGAAATACGGTTTCTCAAAAGATCAGGTGCGTTTTCTGGCTGATGCGGAAAACTATGTATATGAATGC
>NZ_AVOF01000597.1:0-1184 GCF_000465935.2 Pseudomonas sp. EGD-AK9 | reverse complement strand
GATGCCCTCGGCCTGCCGCAGCCCGACGCCGCGCAGCGCCAGGCGCTGTTCGCCCGCCATGCGCCGCAGCTGCTGATCGAGCAGCGCAGCCGCGCCGACCGCATCGGCAGCCCGGGATTCGCCGGCGACGGCCGACGCCGTTTCGCCGACATCGAGCCGCGGCTCTATCGCCAGCTCGGCTGGAGCCGGCTGAACGGCCGCTGGCACCTGCAGCTGATCTACCAGTTCTGGTTCGCCCAGCGCCCCGCGGCGCATCCCCTGGATCTCTATGCCGGCGAGCTGGACGGCCTGATCTGGCGGGTCACCCTCGACGAGCGTGGCCGCGCCCTGCTCTACGACAGCATCCACCCCTGCGGCTGCTGGCATGCCTTCTTCCTGCCGGCGGACTCGCCGCTGCGCTTGCGCCAGCCGGCACAAGCCGAGGCACGCAGTGCGCTACGCCTGGATATCGCCGGCGGTACGGCGCCGAGTCTGTGGCTGCGCGGCGGCGATCACCGCCTGCTGTGGGTCGACGGCCGCCGCCCCGCGCGGCCATGGCTGACCTACGGCTTCGCCGCGTTGGACGAACTGCGCAGCCTGCCGCACCCGCAGGGCCGGCGCAGCCTCTACGACCGCCATGGCCTGGTGCCGGGCAGCGAGCGCCTGGAGCGCTGGCTGCTGTGGCCGTCCGGGGTGCGCTCGGCGGGCGCCATGCGCCAATGGGGGCGCCACGCCACGGCCTTTATCGGCCGTGCCCACTTCGACGATCCCGACCTGTTGCAGCAGTACTTCGGATTTACCGCCACAACCGCGGCCGAATAGACTGCGCACCCCCCACCACAAGGAAGTGCCATGCCCCTGCATCTACGCCTGCTGCTGCCCGCCTTCGCCCTGGCCCTCGGTCATGCCCTGGGTTTTATCGAGCCTGTCGGTCTGCTGCTTGGCGCGCTGTTCGTCGGCCTCGTATTCGGCGGCGAACGCCTGCTGCCCGGCTGGCTGTGGCTGAGCGCGGTGCTGGTCGCCGGCATCGCCCTGGCCGCCCACCTGCTGCCGGGCTTCAGCCCCTGGCCCCTGTGGGAGCCGCGACGGATCAGCACGGACGCCGCGCCCTACGCCCTGCGCCTGTCCTGGGACAAGCTGCTGCTGGGCGCTACCTTGCTGGCCTGGTGGCTGGGCCAGCGCCGCGCGCCGACGCTCTCCCGGTC
>NZ_AVOF01000596.1:0-17017 GCF_000465935.2 Pseudomonas sp. EGD-AK9 | reverse complement strand
CTCGCCCGGTGCCGACCTGCGAGGTGCCGGTGCTGTTCGCCGCCGAGCTGGCCGGCGGCCTGTTCGGCCACCTGCTGGCGGCGATCTCCGGCGGCAACCTGTACCGCCATTCCTCCTTCCTCGAAGGCGCGCTGGGCCAGCGCCTGTTCCCCGAATGGCTGAGTCTCGACGAGCGCCCGCACCTGCCGCGGGCGCTGGGCAGCGCCGCCTTCGACGGCGACGGCCTGGCCACCTACGCCAAGTCCTTCGTCGACAAGGGCGAGCTGGTGTCCTATGTGCTCGGCACCTATTCCGGACGCAAGCTGGGCTTGCCGAGCACGGCCAACTCCGGCGGCGTGCACAACCTGTTCGTCAGCCATGGCGACGAGGACCAGGTCGCTCTGCTCAAACGCATGGGCCGCGGCCTGCTGGTCACCGAGCTGATGGGCCAGGGCCTGAACCTGGTCACCGGCGACTATTCGCGCGGCGCCGCCGGTTTCTGGGTGGAAAACGGCGAGATCCAGTTCCCGGTGCAGGAGGTGACCATCGCCGGCAACCTGCGCGACATGTTCCGCCAGATCGTCGCGGTCGGTCGCGACCTGGAACGGCGCGGCAATATCTGCACCGGCTCGGTGCTGATCGAGAAGATGACCGTTGCCGGCAGTTGAGATGGGCCGAAACCACAAGGCCTCCCGCGGGTGGCCTTGTGGTTTTTTTGGGGGGTTACTCGCCTTCCTCGAAGTAGTTCTCGATCAGGCCGACCAGCGCGTCCAGCGCCTCGTGATCCTGCTCGCCCTCGGTGTGCAGGTGCACCGGGGTGCCCTTGCCGGCCGCCAGCATCATCACCGCCATGATGCTCTTGCCGTCCACCAGGCTGTCGCTGGAGCGGCCGATGCGCACCTGGCAGGGGTAGGTGCTGGCCACGCCGACGAACTTGGCGGCGGCGCGGGCGTGCAGGCCGAGCTTGTTGATGATGGTGATTTCACGGGCTGGCATCGCGGCGGAGTTCCTTAGCTGAGGTCGCGGTGACGCACCTGGACGTTCTTCAGCGGTTTTTTCAGCGCCTGGCTCAGGCGGTTGGCCAGGTATACCGAGCGATGATGACCGCCGGTGCAGCCGATGGCGATGGTGACATAGGCACGATTGCTGGCGGCGAAGCGCGGCAGCCATTTCTCCAGGTAGGCGAGAATGTCCTGGTACATTTCCTCGACCTCCGGTTGCGCCGCCAGGTAGTCGACCACCGGCTGCTGCAGCCCGGAGAAGTCGCGCAGTTCCGGCTTCCAGTAGGGGTTGGGCAGGCAGCGCGCGTCGAACACCAGGTCGGCGTCCACCGGCATGCCGCGCTTGAAACCGAAGGATTCGATCAGGAAGGCGGTGCCCGGCTCAGGCTGGCCCAGCAGGCGCAGCTTGAGGCTGTCGCGCAGCTGGTAGAGGTTGAGGTGGGTGGTGTCGATCTTCAGGTCGGCCAGGTCGACGATGGGCGCCAGCACCTGGCTCTCGTCGGCGATGGCCTCGGCCAGCGAGCGATTCTCGTCGGTCAGCGGATGGCGCCTGCGGGTTTCCGAGAAGCGCTTGAGCAGGGTCTCGTCTTCGGCGTCGAGGTAGAGGATGTCGCAGCGGATGTTGCGCTGGCGCACCTGTTCGAGCAGTTCCGGGAAGCGCTTGAGGTGGCTCTGCAGGTTGCGCGCGTCGATCGACACCGCCACCTGCGGCAGCAGCATCTCGGTGTTGAGCAGGGCGCGTTCGGCCAGATCCGGCAGCAGGCCGGCGGGCAGATTGTCGATGCAGTAGAAGCCGTTGTCCTCAAGTACATCGAGGGCGGTGCTCTTGCCCGAGCCGGAGCGACCGCTGACGATGATCAGGCGCATGCTTATTGACCGTTCTGGATGTCCACGACCACCTGGTACAGATCCGCGCTGGCCGGGGCCTGGCGCAGACGTTCGCGGACGTCCTGGCGGTCGAGCATGCTGGCGATCTGGCGCAGCAGTTCGAGGTGGGCGTCGGTGGCCGCTTCCGGCACCAGCAGGACGAACAGCAGGTCGACCGGGGCGCCGTCGATGGCGTCGAAGTCCACCGCGGTGTCCAGGCGCAGCACCGCGCTGATCGGCGCGCTGCAGCCGGCCAGGCGACAGTGGGGAATGGCGATGCCGTTGCCGAAGCCAGTGGAGCCGAGCTTCTCGCGGGCGATTAGGCTTTCGAAGATGTCCTGGGCATCCAGGTCGGGCAGGTCGCGTGCCACCAGGTTGGCGATCTGTTCGAGCACGCGTTTCTTACTGCCGCCCGGCACGTTCACCAGGGAACGGCCGGGGGTCAGGATGTTTTCAAGTCGGATCATGGATGGGGAATGTCAGCGGGCCGTGGCGCCTTGCAGGCGTTCGAGCTGCTTTTCCTTGTGCTTGATGAGTTGACGGTCGAGTTTGTCGGCCAACAGGTCGATGGCGGCGTACATGTCTTGGTGTTCGGCGTTGGCGACGACCTCGCCGCCGGCGACGTGCAGGGTAGCTTCGATCTTCTGCTTGAGCTTCTCGACCTCCATGGTCACCTGAACGTTGGTGATCTTGTCGAAGTGGCGTTCCAATCGGCCGAGTTTCTCGCCGATATAGTCACGCAGGGCGTCGGTCACATCCAGCTGGTGTCCACTGATGTTGACTTGCATACCGCTTTCTCCTTGTTGCCTTGTGTAAGAGGCGGGTCCTATGCGACCCGCCGCCGGAACACTTTGGCTTGGAAGCGAGAGGCTTCCAATCGATCTGGCCTACATCAGTCGCTTGCGCTCGCTGGAGGGCGCTATGCCGAGGGATTCGCGGTACTTGGCGACTGTCCGACGGGCGACTTGGATGCCTTGTGCCTCCAGTAAACCAGCGATCTTGCTGTCGCTCAACGGCTTTTTCGCGTTTTCTGCGGCAACCAGTTTTTTGATGATGGCGCGGATCGCGGTGGACGAGCATTCGCCCCCCTCGGCGGTGCTGACGTGGCTGGAGAAGAAGTATTTCAGCTCGTAAATGCCGCGCGGGGTGTGCATGAATTTCTGCGTGGTGACCCGCGAGATGGTCGACTCGTGCATGCCCACCGCCTCGGCGATGTCGTGCAGCACCAGGGGCTTCATCGCCTCGTCGCCGTAGTCGAGGAAGCCGCGCTGGTGCTCGACGATCTGCGTGGCGACCTTCATCAGCGTCTCGTTGCGGCTCTGCAGGCTCTTGATGAACCAGCGCGCTTCCTGCAGCTGGTTGCGCATGAAGGTGTTGTCGGCGCTGGAGTCGGCGCGTTTGACGAAGCCGGCGTACTGCGGGTTGACCCGCAGGCGCGGCATGGCCTCCTGGTTCAGCTCCACCAGCCAGCGGTCGTTGTGCTTGCGCACGATAACGTCGGGCACCACGTACTCCGGCTCGCTGGACTCGATCTGCGAACCCGGGCGCGGGTTGAGGCGCTGGATCAGGTCGATGACCTGCTTGAGTTCGTCTTCCTTGAGCTTGCTGCGGCGCATCAGCTGGGCGTAGTCGCGGCTGCCGAGCAGCTCCAGGTAGTCGCCGACCACGCGCTGGGTCTCGCTCAGCCAGGGCGTGCCGGCGGGCAGCTGGCGCAGTTGCAGCAGCAGGCATTCGCGCAGGTCGCGGGCGCCGATGCCGGCCGGCTCGAACTGCTGGATGCGGTGCAGCACCACTTCCACCTCGTCCAGCTCGACGTCCAGCTCGGGGTCGAAGGATTCGGCGACTTCCTCGAGGCTTTCTTCCAGGTAGCCGTCGTTGTTGATGCAGTCGATCAGGGTGGCAGCGATCAGTCGATCCTTGTCCGACATCGGCGCCAGATTCAGTTGCCAGAGCAGATGACTGTGCAGACTTTCACCATTGGAGGTGCGGGTGGTGAAGTCCCACTCGTCGTCGTCGTTGCTCGGCAGGCTGCTGGCGCTGGTCTGGTAGACGTCTTCCCAGGCGGTATCGACCGGCAGCTCGTTGGGGATGCGTTCGCCCCATTCGCCGTCTTCCAGGTTGTCGACCGTGGGGGTCGTTTCCTGGTAGCTGTCTTCCTTGCTCGGAGTGGGCGCGGCGCTTTCCGCGCCGTCGGCCATGGGGTCGCTGTTGTCGAAGTCGTCGCCGTCTTCCTGGCGCTCGAGCATGGGGTTGGACTCCAGTGCCTCCTGGATTTCCTGTTGCAGGTCCAGGGTCGACAGTTGGAGGAGGCGGATAGCCTGTTGCAGCTGCGGGGTCATCGTCAGCTGCTGGCCCATCTTGAGGACTAGCGATGGTTTCATTGCAGACCTTAATTCACCGGCGGGTTACGCCTTCCACTACAGGGCGCCGCGGCGCCACCAGGAAGCAAATTATATGCCTGAACTTCTCGGCTTTGCCTAGGGCTTGCCATATTTCTGTAGTGAAATAGCGGGCGAGCTACAGGCGGAATTCGTGGCCCAGGTACACCTCTTTCACCGTCTGGTTGGCGAGGATGGTCTCGGCGTCGCCCTCGGCGATCAGCTGGCCATCGTTGACGATGTAGGCGGTTTCGCAGATGTCCAGGGTCTCGCGTACGTTGTGATCGGTGATCAGGATGCCGATACCCTTGGTCTTGAGGTGATGGATGATCTGCTTGATGTCGCCCACCGAGATCGGGTCGACGCCGGCGAAGGGCTCGTCGAGCAGGATGAACTTGGGGTTGGTGGCCAGGGCGCGGGCGATTTCCACGCGGCGGCGCTCGCCGCCGGACAGGCTCATGCCGAGGCTGTCGGCGATGTGGTGGATGTGGAATTCCTGCAGCAGGTTTTCCAGCTCCGCCTGGCGGCCGGCGCGGTCCAGGTCCTTGCGCGTCTCGAGGATGGCCATGATGTTGTCGGCCACCGACAGCTTGCGGAAGATCGAGGCTTCCTGCGGCAGGTAGCCGATTCCGGCGCGGGCGCGGCCGTGCATGGGCTGGTGGCTGACATCGAGGTCGTCGATGCGCACGCGGCCCTGATCGGCGCGCACCAGGCCGACGATCATGTAGAAGCAGGTGGTCTTGCCGGCGCCGTTGGGGCCGAGCAGGCCGACGATCTGCCCGCTCTCGATGCTCAGGCTGACGTCGCGGACGACCTGGCGGCCCTTGTAGCTCTTGGCCAGGTGTTGGGCTTTGAGAATGGCCATTACTGCTGTGCCTGCTGGTCCGCGGGTTTGTTCTTCGGCTGGATGATCATGTCGATACGCGGGCGCGGTACGCTGACGTTGGTGCCCGTGGCACGGCCGGCGTTGACGATCTGGCGCAGGGTGTCGTAGACGATCTTCTCGCCCTCGAAGGTGTTGCCTTCCTGGATCACCTTGGCCTGGTCGATCAGCACGATGCGTTCGTTGCTGGCGAAATACTGGATGGTAAGGCCGTAGGCCTTGACGATTTCCTTGTCCGCCGCCGGCTTCTGCTCGTAGTAGGCCGGGGTGCCCACCGAGGTGAACACGTCGATGTCGCCGCTGGCGGTCTGGGTGATGGTCACGGTGTCGCCGGTGATCTTCAGGGTGCCCTGGGTGATGATCACGGAGCCGCGGTAGACCGCCACGCCCTGCTTGTCGTCCAGCTCGGCGCTGTCGGCCTGGATGCGGATCGGCTGCTCGCGGTCGGACGGCAGGGCCCAGGCCGCCGCGCTTCCCAATGCGGCGCCGAGGCTGAGAATCAGGGGGAGGGTGTTAACGAACCTCATGCTGGCCTCTTACGTTGGACTGCAGGAGCATCCTGCCGTCGTTCAAGTACGCTTTCATTCCTTGTGCCGTGGTCACCCCGTTGGCCGCGACGATTCTAACGGCTTGCTCGGTCTGCGCATATTCCTTGTCAGGAATCACGGTCATGCGGCTGCTGGTGATGATGGTCGGGCGGTCCTTGGCGTCGGTGCGGGCGATGCGCACGTCGTCGATCAGTTCCACCTCGACGCCGCCGGGGGAGACCTCGGCGCGCTGGCTGGTGACCTTCCACGGCAGTTCGCTGCCGCGGTACAGGTCGAGCTTGGGCATGCTGACCAGGGTGATGTCGCTGGCCTTGACGTGTTCGAGCTTGTCCGCGGTCATGCGGTAGTGCAGCTTGCCGTCGTCCTGGAACTGCACGGTGCGCGCGCCGACCACGTAGAAGTCCACGGCGTTGTCGCTGTCTGCCGGCTGGGCCTGGCGGTCGCCGTCGGGGGCGATGTTCCAGTAGCCGAGCGCCGCGACCAGGGAGGCGATCAGGGCGAAGATCAGGTAGTTGAGGGCTTTACGCTGCATGCTGTGCTCTACAGGTAGGCGGCTTGGGCCGCATCCAGCGTGCCCTGGGCACGCATGATCAGTTCGCAGAATTCCCGCGCCGCGCCGTCGCCGCCGCGCGCCTGGGTCACACCATGGGCATGCTCACGGACGAAGGCGTCGGCGCTGGCCACGGCCATGCCCAATCCGACCCGGCGAATCACCGGAAGATCCGGCAGGTCGTCGCCCAGGTAGGCGACCTGCTCGTAGCTTAGGCCCAGTTCGGCGAGCAGGCCGTCGAGCACCACGAGTTTGTCCTCGCGGCCCTGGAACAGGTGCTGGATGCCGAGATTGTTGGCGCGGCGCTCGACCACCGGGGTCTTGCGCCCGCTGATGATCGCGGTGCGCACGCCGGAGGCGATCAGCAGTTTGATGCCGTGGCCGTCCAGGGTGTTGAAGGTCTTGAACTCGCTGCCGTCCTCGAGGAAGTACAGGCGGCCATCGGTGAGCACGCCGTCGACGTCGAAGATCGCCAGCTTGATCGCGCGGGCGCGGCGCAACAGGTCGTTCATCACATCACCCCCGCGCGCAGCAGGTCGTGCATGTTCAGCGCGCCGACCGGTTGGTCCTGCTCGTCGACCACCACCAGGGCGTTGATCTTGTGGTCTTCCATGATCTTCAGCGCCTCGGCGGCGAGCATTTCGGCGCGGGCGGTCTTGCCGTGCGGGGTCATCACCTCGTCGATCAGCGCCTGGCGCACGTCGATGCCCTTGTCCAGGGTGCGGCGCAGGTCGCCGTCGGTGAAGATGCCGGCCAGGCGGCCGTCGTCTTCCAGCACCACGGTCATGCCCAGGCCCTTCTGGGTCATTTCCAGCAGGGCGTCGCGCAGGCTGGTGCCGCGGTTCACCCGCGGCAGGGCCTCGCCCGCGTGCATGACGTTTTCCACCTTGAGCAGCAGGCGCCGGCCGAGGGCGCCGCCGGGATGGGAGAAGGCGAAGTCTTCGGCGGTGAAGCCGCGCGCTTCCAGCAGGGCGATGGCCAGGGCGTCGCCGAGCACCAGGCTGGCGGTGGTGGACGAAGTCGGCGCCAGGTTCAGCGGGCAGGCCTCCTGGGTGACGCGGGCGTCGAGATTGACTTCGGCGGCCTTGGCCAGCGGCGAGTCCGGGTTGCCGGTCATGCTGATAAGGCGAATGCCGAGGCGCTTGATCAAGGGCAGCAGGGTGACGATCTCGGCGGTGGAGCCAGAGTTGGACAGGGCCAGAACGATGTCGTCGCGGGTGATCATGCCCATGTCGCCGTGGCTGGCCTCGGCCGGGTGGACGAAGAACGCCGTGGTGCCGGTGCTGGCCAGGGTGGCGGCGATCTTGTTGCCGATATGCCCGGACTTGCCCATGCCGACCACTACCACGCGGCCCTGGCAGGCCAGGATCAGCTCGCAGGCCTTGACGAAATTGGCGTCGATGCGGGGCAGCAGTTCTTGCACCGCCTCGATTTCGAGGCGAATGGTGCGTTGCGCGGAATCTATCAGGTCGCGGGTCTGGTTCATGCTCGGCGAGGCTGTCGGACGAAAAAGACGGGGATTATAGCGGGAAAGGGCGCCGCGCTCACCTGTCCTGATCGCCTGGCGAACGCCAATGCTGTCGCAAGTCTGAACGCCGGACGGCGCCGCTCTTGGGCGGCATCGGCGGCAAATGCTATAGTCCGCGGCCATTTCGGCTCGTCTTGCAGGCGCGTGTCCCCGCTTCGGGAGGCGGCGTCTGCCAGGAAGGCTTGATTTTCAAGGAGTTCAGATGAGCGCCGAGCACGATTACGCGATCGAGTTGCAGGGCGTCAGTTTTCAGCGCGGTTCGCGGGATATCTTCGACAATGTTGACATCCGCATTCCGCGCGGCAAGGTTACCGGCATCATGGGGCCGTCCGGTTGCGGCAAGACCACCTTGCTGCGCCTGATCGCCGCCGAGCTGCGGCCGTCCGCCGGCGATGTGCTGGTCAACGGCGTCAGCCTGCCAAAGCTGTCGCGCGACGAGCTGTTCGACATGCGCAAGCAGATGGGCGTGCTGTTTCAGAGCGGTGCCCTGTTCACCGACCTCGACGTGTTCGAGAACGTGGCCTTCCCGCTGCGCGTGCACACCCAGCTGCCGGACGAGATGATCCGCGACATCGTGCTGATGAAGCTGCAGGCGGTCGGCCTGCGCGGCGCCATCGAGCTGATGCCGGACGAGCTGTCCGGCGGTATGAAAAGGCGCGTGGCGTTGGCCCGAGCAATTGCCCTGGACCCGCAGATCCTGCTGTACGACGAGCCGTTCGTCGGCCAGGACCCCATCGCCATGGGCGTGCTGGTGCGCCTGATCCGTCTGCTCAACGACGCCCTGGGCATCACCAGCGTGGTGGTGTCGCACGACCTGGCGGAAACTGCGAGCATTGCCGACTACATCTATGTGGTCGGTGATGCCCAGGTACTCGGCCAGGGCACGCCGGCCGAGCTGATGGAGTCGGATAACCCGCGCATCCGCCAGTTCATGAAGGGCATTCCGGATGGCCCGGTGCCGTTCCATTTCCCGGCGCCGGATTATCGCGACGATCTGTTGGGGAAAAACTGATGCGTAGAATTGCTCCGCTCGAACGGCTGCGCCTGTTCGGTCGTGCGGGTATCGATGTGGTGGCGACCCTGGGGCGCTCGGTGCTGTTTCTGCTGCACGCGTTGCTCGGCCGCAACGTCGCCGGCAAGCCGTTTCAGCTGCTGCTCAAGCAGCTGTTCGCCGTCGGCGTGATGTCGCTGGCGATCATCGTCGTCTCCGGCGTGTTCATCGGCATGGTGCTGGCCCTGCAGGGTTACAACATCCTGGTCGACTACGGTTCCGAGCAGGCGGTGGGGCAGATGGTCGCCCTGACCCTGTTGCGCGAGCTCGGCCCGGTGGTCACCGCGCTGCTGTTCGCCGGGCGCGCCGGCTCGGCGCTGACCGCCGAGATCGGCAACATGAAGTCCACCGAGCAGCTGTCGAGCCTGGAGATGATCGGCGTCGATCCGCTCAAGTACATCATCGCGCCGCGCCTGTGGGCCGGCTTCATCTCCATGCCGCTGCTGGCGATGATCTTCAGCGTGGTCGGCATCTGGGGCGGGGCGATGGTCGCCATCGACTGGCTGGGGGTGTACGAAGGCTCGTTCTGGGCCAACATGCAGAACAGCGTTTCTTTTCATGACGACGTGCTCAACGGCGTGATCAAGAGCATCGTCTTCGCCTTCGTGGTCACCTGGATCGCCGTGTTCCAGGGCTACGACTGCGAACCCACGTCCGAAGGCATCAGCCGCGCCACCACGCGCACCGTGGTGTACGCCTCGCTGGCCGTGCTCGGCCTGGATTTCATTCTGACCGCTTTGATGTTTGGAGATTTCTGATGCAAAACCGCACGCTGGAGATTGGTGTCGGCCTGTTCCTCATGGCCGGTCTGCTGGCCCTGCTGCTGCTGGCCCTGCGCGTCAGCGGCCTGAGCGTCGGCAGCGCGGCCGATACCTACAGGGTCTACGCCTATTTCGACAACATCGCCGGGCTCACCGTGCGCGCCAAGGTGACCATGGCCGGGGTGACCATCGGCAAGGTCACCGCCATCGACCTGGATCGCGACAATTACTTGGGCCGCGTGACCATGGAGCTGGAAGGCCGGGTGGACAACCTGCCGGAGGACTCCACCGCGTCGATCCTCACCGCCGGCCTGCTCGGCGAGAAATACATCGGCATCAGCGTCGGCGGCGAGGAGGCGGTGCTGAAAGACGGCGGCACCATCCACGACACCCAGTCGGCGCTGGTGCTGGAAGACCTGATTGGCAAATTCCTGCTCAATTCGGTCAATAAAGACGAAGCCAATTGATGAGGGGCCGATCCATGCTCAAGACCTTGCGTAATTCCCTGCTTGCGCTGCTCGCCGCCATGCCGCTGCTGGCACTGGCCGCGCCCAGCGCCCACGAGGTGGTGCAGCAGACCACCGACACCCTGCTGGCCGATCTCAAGGCCAACAAGGAGCAGTACCGCAGCGATCCGGCGGCCTTCTACCAGGCACTCAACGATATCCTCGGCCCGGTGGTGGACGTCGACGGCATCTCCCGCGGGGTGATGACCGTGCGCTACTCGCGCCAGGCCTCGCCCGAGCAGATGGCGCGCTTCCAGGAGAGCTTCAAGCGCAGCCTGATGCAGTTCTATGGCAACGCCCTGCTCGAATACAACAACCAGGACATCCGCGTGCTGCCGGTGGCCGGCCAGCAGGACCCGCAGCGCGCCGCGGTGAACATGGAGATCAAGGACGGCAAGGGCGTGGTCTATCCGCTGTCCTACACCATGGTGGCGCAGGACGGCACCTGGAAGCTGCGCAACGTGATCATCAACGGCATCAACGTCGGCAAGCTGTTCCGCGACCAGTTCGCCCAGTCCATGCAGAACAACCGCAACGATCTGGACAAGGTCATCGACACCTGGGCCGATACCGTGGCCAAGGCGCGCGAAGCCAAGGGTGAGTCGTGAGTCAGGCGAGCATCGATGAGCGCGCACCGGGCCAGCTGCAGCTGGCCGGCGTGCTCGACTATTCCACCGGTCCCGCCCTGCGCGAGCGGGGCGCGCGGCTGATCGCCGCCAGCAGCGCGGCGCAGTTGCTGGTTGACTGCGCCACGGTGGAGAAATCCAGCAGCGTCGGCCTGGCCCTGCTGCTGGCCTTCCTGCGCGACGCCCGGGCAGCGGGCAAGACGCTGGCCATCGGCGGCCTGCCCGCGGACATGCGCGAGATCGCCCAGGTCTGCGGCCTGCTGGAGCTGTTGCCGCTGCAGGACGCGGGCAGCGCCGGCTGACGGCGCAGCGAGGGGCGCAAGCGCCGAATGGCGCACAAACCCTCCGTCAGCGCTGCCTCATGCGGGGTTCGCAGGCGGGGGGCTTTTTTGTATGATGGCCGACCCGCGGGCGCAGGTAGCCCGATATGCGTCAATCGAGGTCGAGCATGCAGGCTGCAGAAGTGAAAAGCCTCCTAGAGGAAAAACTCCCGAATACCCAGGTGGAAGTCGAAGGCGAAGGCTGCAACTTCCAGCTCAACCTGATCAGCGACGAACTGGCCGCTCTCAGCCCGGTCAAACGCCAGCAGCAGATCTATGCCCATCTCAATGCCTGGATCGCCGATGGCAGCATCCACGCCGTGACCATGAAATTCTTCAGCCAGGCCGATTGGGCCGCGCGTTCCTGAGCCTGCGGGCGACGAGACTCCTATGGACAAACTGATCATTACCGGCGGCGCTCGCCTCGATGGCGAAATCCGCATTTCCGGGGCGAAGAACTCCGCCCTGCCGATCCTCGCGGCGACCCTGCTGGGTGACGCCCCGGTGACCATCTGCAACCTGCCGCACCTGCACGACATCACCACCATGATCGAGCTGTTCGGCCGCATGGGCATCGAGCCGGTGATCGACGAGAAGCTGTCGGTGGAAGTCGACGCGCGGTCGATCAAGACCCTGGTCGCGCCCTACGAGCTGGTCAAGACCATGCGTGCCTCGATCCTGGTGCTCGGCCCCATGGTGGCCCGCTTCGGCGAGGCCGAGGTGGCCCTGCCCGGCGGCTGCGCCATCGGTTCGCGCCCGGTCGACCTGCACATCCGCGGCCTCGAGGCCATGGGCGCGCAGATCGACGTGGAAGGCGGCTACATCAAGGCCAAGGCGCCGGAAGGCGGCCTGCGCGGCGCGCACTTCTTCTTCGACGTGGTCAGCGTTACCGGCACCGAGAACATCATGATGGCAGCGACCCTGGCCAAGGGCCGCAGCGTGCTGGAAAACGCCGCGCGCGAGCCGGAAGTGGTCGACCTGGCCAACTGCCTGAACGCCATGGGCGCCAAGATCCAGGGCGCCGGCACCGACACCATCATCATCGACGGCGTCGAGCGTCTGCACGGCGCGCGCTTCAGCGTGATGCCCGACCGCATCGAGACCGGCACCTACCTGGTGGCCGCGGCCATCACCGGCGGCCGGGTCAAGGTCAAGGACGCCGACCCCTCGACGCTGGAGGCCGTGCTGGCCAAGCTGCAGGAAGCCGGCGCCGAGATCAGCACCGGTCCGGACTGGATCGAGCTGGACATGAAGGGCAAGCGACCCAAGGCGGTCAACCTGCGCACCGCGCCCTATCCGGCCTTCCCCACCGACATGCAGGCGCAGTTCATCGCCCTCAACGCGGTGGCCGAGGGGACCGGCACGGTGATCGAAACGGTGTTCGAGAACCGCTTTATGCACGTCTACGAGATGCTGCGCATGGGCGCCAATATCCTGGTCGAAGGCAACACCGCCATCGTCACCGGGGTAGAGCAGCTCAAGGGGGCGCCGGTCATGGCCACCGACCTGCGTGCCTCGGCCAGCCTGGTGCTGGCGGCGCTGATGGCCGAGGGCGATACCCTGATCGACCGCATCTACCACATCGACCGTGGCTACGAGTGCATCGAAGAGAAACTGCAGCTGCTCGGCGCCAAAATTCGCCGCGTACCGGGCTAAGCGCTCGCGTCCACTGCCGTATGGCCGCTCCTTGTCGGAGTGGCCGTTGCCGTTCAAGGAAACCGCTCCATGCTGACCATCGCCCTGTCCAAAGGCCGCATCCTCGACGACACCCTGCCGCTGCTGGCGGCCGCGGGCATCGAGCCGACCGAGAACCCGGACAAGAGCCGCAAGCTGATCATCCCCACCACTCAGGATGACGTGCGCCTACTGATCGTACGCGCCACCGACGTGCCGACCTACGTCGAGCATGGCGCCGCGGATCTCGGCGTGGCCGGCAAGGACGTGCTGATGGAATACGGCGGCCAGGGCCTGTACGAGCCGCTGGACCTGCAGATCGCCCAGTGCAAGCTGATGACCGCGGGCAAGGTCGGCGCGCCGGAGCCCAAGGGCCGCCTGCGCGTGGCCACCAAGTTCGTCAACGTCGCCAAGCGCTACTACGCCGAGCAGGGCCGTCAGGTCGACATCATCAAGCTGTACGGCTCGATGGAGCTGGCACCGCTGGTGGGCCTGGCCGACAAGATCATCGACGTGGTCGACACCGGCAACACCCTGCGCGCCAACGGTCTGGAGCCGCAGGAGCTGATCGCCACCATCAGCTCGCGCCTGATCGTCAACAAGGCCTCGATGAAGATGCAGCACGCCCGTATCCAGGCGCTGATCGAGACCCTGCGCGGCGCCGTCGAGGCGCGACATACCAGCTGACATCCCTCAGCCTATCCGTGTCATAGCCAAATTCTCAGGTGCCCGCACGGTGGGCTTGCTACTCTAGCGGCGCCTGAGATTTGCCATTACACGAGGCTTTGCCATGACCGCTCCCATTGCTGTTCGCCGACTCAACGCCGCTGACCAGGACTTCGCCCGACACCTGGATCATCTGCTGAGCTGGGAGAGTGTGTCCGACGATGGCGTCAACCAGCGCGTGCTGGAGATCATCCAGGCCGTGCGCGAGCGGGGCGATGCTGCGCTGGTCGAATACACCCAGCGTTTCGATGGCCTGGAGGTCGCCAGCATGGCCGACCTGATCCTGCCGCGCGAGCGCCTGGAACTGGCCCTCGAACGTATTTCCCCCGCGCAGCGCCAGGCGCTGGAAGTCGCGGCCGAGCGCGTGCGCAGCTACCACGAGCGGCAGAAACAGGATTCCTGGCGCTACAGCGAGGCCGACGGCACCGTGCTGGGGCAGAAGGTCACCCCGCTGGATCGCGCCGGCCTGTACGTGCCGGGTGGCAAGGCCTCCTATCCGTCCTCGGTGCTGATGAATGCGATTCCGGCCAAGGTCGCCGGCGTGCCCGAGGTGGTGATGGTGGTGCCGACCCCGCGCGGCGAGATCAACGAGATCGTCCTGGCCGCGGCCGCCATCGCCGGCGTCGACCGCGTGTTCACCATCGGTGGGGCCCAGGCCGTGGCGGCGCTGGCCTATGGCACCGAGAGCGTGCCGCCGGTGGACAAGATCGTCGGCCCGGGCAACATCTACGTGGCCACCGCCAAGCGCCACGTGTTCGGCAAGGTCGGCATCGACATGATCGCCGGGCCGTCGGAGATCCTCGTGGTCTGTGATGGCCAGACCGATCCGGACTGGATCGCCATGGACCTGTTCTCCCAGGCCGAGCACGACGAGGACGCCCAGTCGATCCTGGTCAGTCCCGATGCCGCCTTCCTCGACCGCGTCGCCGAGAGCATCGAGAGGCTCTTGCCGAGCATGGAGCGCGCCGAAATCATCCGCACCTCGCTGGAAGGCCGTGGCGCGCTGATCCAGGTGACCGACATGGCCCAGGCCATCGAGGTGGCCAACCGCATCGCCCCCGAGCACCTGGAGCTGTCGGTGGCCGACCCGGAGGCCTGGCTGCCGCAGATTCGTCATGCCGGCGCGATCTTCATGGGGCGCTATACCGCCGAGGCGCTGGGCGATTACGTCGCCGGCCCCAACCACGTGCTGCCGACCTCCGGTACCGCGCGCTTCTCCTCGCCGCTGGGGGTGTACGACTTCCAGAAGCGCTCGTCGATCATCTTCTGCTCGCCGGACGGCGCCTCGGAGCTGGGCAAGAGCGCCTCGGTGCTGGCCCGCGGCGAGTCGCTGACCGCCCATGCGCGCAGCGCCGAGTACCGGATCAAAGGCTGAATGTAGGATGGGTTGAGCGCAGCGATACCCATCAAAAACACAACGAATTCGAGGAGAGAAGGGCAGATGAGCAAGTTCTGGAGCCCCTTCGTCAAGGACCTGGTGCCCTACGTGCCGGGCGAGCAGCCCAAGCTGAGCAAGCTGGTCAAGCTCAACACCAACGAAAACCCCTACGGCCCGTCGCCCAAGGCCATCGCCGCGATGCAGGCCGAGCTGAACGACAACCTGCGCCTGTACCCGGACCCCAACGGCGAACGCCTGAAGCAGGCGGTCGCCGACTACTACGGCGTGAGCACCGCCCAGGTGTTCGTCGGCAACGGCTCCGACGAGGTGCTGGCGCACGCCTTCCACGGTCTGTTCCAGCACGGCAAGCCGCTGCTGTTCCCGGACGTCACCTACAGCTTCTACCCGGTCTACTGTGGCCTGTACGGCATCGAGTTCGAGGCTTTGCCGCTCGACGATGACTTCCAGATCCGCATCGAGGATTACGCCCGGCCCAATGCCGGCATCATCTTCCCCAACCCGAATGCGCCGACCGGCTGCCTGCTGGCGCTCGACGCCATCGAGCGGCTGCTGCAGGCCAATCCGGATTCGGTGGTGCTGGTGGACGAGGCCTACATCGACTTCGGCGGCCAGACGGCCATCGCCCTGGTCGACCGCTACCCCAACCTGCTGGTGACCCAGACCCTGTCCAAGTCGCGCTCGCTGGCCGGGCTGCGCGTGGGCATCGCGGTCGGCCACCCGGACCTGATCGAAGCGCTGGAGCGGATCAAGAACAGCTTCAACTCCTACCCGCTCGATCGCATGGCCATCGCTGGCGCGGCGGCGGCGTTCGAGGATCGTGCCTACTTCGAGCAGACCTGCCAGCAGGTGATCGCCAGCCGCGAGGCGGTGGTCGCCGGGCTGCAGGGCCTGGGTTTCGAGGTGCTGCCGTCGGCCGCCAACTTCGTCTTCGCCCGCCACCCGGACAAGGACGCCGCCACCCTGGCCGCCGGCCTGCGCGAGCAGGGCGTGATAGTGCGTCACTTCAAGCAGCAGCGCATCGCCCAGTTCCTGCGCATCAGCATCGGTGCGCCGGAGCAGAACCAGGCGCTGCTCGACGCCCTGCAGGGGCTGTAAGCGCCGCCGGAGGCAATGCGGGAACGCCGCGCTCGGCCCCGGATTGCATCCGGGCCAGGATTCTGTGCGGCAGGTGAAACCCCGCCGCCGGCCAGGGTGGCGGCACCCGGCCGCCGGTTCGCTAGCCGATCACTCCATAACCCCGCGCTAGCAGCGCCGCCAGTAGCGGCAGCAGCAACAGCAGCAGCAACTCCAGGCGAATGCACCAGGTCACCAGGACGACCTGCCGGGCGCTGGGTTCCGGCACCCGGCCGGTCTTGAGCGCCGGGCGCCAGTTGAGGAAGACCACGGTGGGCAGGATCGACAGCAGGCCGACCAGAATGAACAGCCCCACCTTGGCGTGGAACAGGCTGTTGTGCAGGTAGTAGGCCCAGCCCTTGCCGTACCACAGCACCCGCGCGAGGCCGGTGAGCAGCACCAGGCCGGCGCAGATACCGTAGGCCAGGTCGGTGAGCATCAGGCTGCGCGCGCGGCGCATATCCAGCGGCGCCTTGAACAGCACGTGCTCGACGCTGAGCAGGGCGAACAGGGCGAAGATCGCCAGAAAGTGCAGATAGGCGACGAGTGCGGCGGCCATCGAGTGCTCCTTGCGGGTTATTGATCGGTTGCGGCGAGTTCGCCACGCTTGGCCCGGTACAGCGCCTGGTCGGTGCGCTGCAGGGCCTGTTGGCGCTGGGCTTCGTTGTGTGGCAGCTCAGCGCTGAGCAGGGGCGGTCTCTCCTGCTGGCGGTGGGGCGAACCAGCGGTCGCGACGACTCAAGTGCCAAGCATAGCCAGCCAGCACCAGGCTTCGCAGCCCCATGAAGGCGAGAAAGGCCAGCCACAGGCCGTGGTTGCCCAGCGCCTGCAGCGCCCAGCCCAGCGGCAGGGCCAGCGCCAGGGCGATCAGCATGGCGTCGCGCATCTCCCGCGCCCGGGTGGCGCCGATAAACAGGCCGTCGAGCAGGTAGCTCCACACCGCCAGCAACGGCAGCAGCGCCAGGTAGGGCAGGTACTGCAGTGCGGTGTCGCGCACCGCGGCGATATCGGTCTGCAGGCCGATGAACCAGTGTCCGCCGAACAGGAAGAACAGGGCGAAGCCGAGGCTGGCCAGCAGCGACCAGGCCCCGGCCACCAGCAGCGAGC
>NZ_AVOF01000595.1:0-1187 GCF_000465935.2 Pseudomonas sp. EGD-AK9 | reverse complement strand
CGCCGTGGGCGTCGAGGCTGTCCACCTCGGCCGGCTGCAGAAACGCCAGCGCCTGGCCCTCACCGATGGCGTCACCGGGTGCAACCGTCAGCGCGCGGACGATGCCGCTGTGCTCGGCCTTGACCTCGAACTCCATCTTCATCGCCTCCAGCACGGCGATGCGCTGACCGGCGGCCACGGCGTCGCCTTCGGCCAGCGCCAGGCTGACCAGCACGCCGGCGCTGGGCGCGCTGAGGGCCAGGGTGCCGGGCGGGGCGTCGAGGCTGGCTCTGGCGCTTTGCGCAGATGCGTCGCCGGCAAAGTAGCGGTGCGGATGCGCCTGTTCGCGGGCGGCCAGCAGCTCGCTCAGGTGACGTTCGACGTAGGTGGTGTCGACCTGATTGGCCAGCACCTCGTCGCGCTGCAGCAGGTTCTGCAGCAGGTGCAGGTTGCTCGCCACGCCTTCGAGGCGAAATTCGCACAGTGCCCGGTAGGCGCGGCGCAGGGCGCCTGGGTAGTCGCTGGCGCTGGCGATCAGCTTGGCGATCAGCGAGTCGTAGGCCGGGCTGACGACGTAGCCGGTATAACCGCAGCCATCCACGCGCAGGCCGGGGCCGCTGGGCGGCTGGTAAGCGCCGAGCACGCCGCTGGCCGGGCGCGCGCTGCCATCGGCGAGCAGGGTTTCCAGATTCAGGCGCAGCTGTACGGCATAGCCTTTCGCTGGCGGCGGAGTGAGCAGGCCCAGCTCGGCCAGGCTGCTGCCGGCGGCCAGGTGCAGTTGCGTATGCAGCAGATCGATGCCAGTGACCTGCTCGGTGACGGTGTGCTCCACCTGCACGCGCGGGTTGGCTTCCATGAAGTAGAAGCGCCCGGGCTGGTCGAGGTCGAGGAGGAATTCGAAGGTGCCGATGCCGCGATACTGCACCTCGGCGGCCAGGCGCAGGGCGCTGGCGATGATGGCCTCGCGGGCGACGGCGTCCAGATCCGGGCTGGGCGCGATTTCCACCAGCTTCTGGTGGCGGCGCTGCAGGCTGCAGTCGCGCTCCCACAGGTGGCTGACCGCGCCGCTGCCGTCGCCGAGCACCTGCACTTCGATATGCCGGGCGCGGCGCACGCGCTTCTCCACGTACAGCGCGCCGCTGCCGAAGGCGCCCTGGGCCTCGGAGGCGCAGCGGGCGAAGGCCTCGGCCAGCTGCGCGGCATCCTCC
>NZ_AVOF01000594.1:0-1187 GCF_000465935.2 Pseudomonas sp. EGD-AK9 | reverse complement strand
ACATTAAAAGCTTTTTAAATCAATCTATCTGAAGAAGGGAATTATATCACTCGTGAGGTTCTATTTAATTTTTATAACAAGAGAACGTTCTGGGGGTTTAATGAGTTTATTTAACTATTTTTTCTCTTGTATTTTTATATTTATGGGAAATATATATTGAGGGAGATTACATTTTGTAGTAGAATACTATTGGAAAAAGGAGGTGTAATTAACTGAAAAGGTATATTTTTATTTTTATTTCCATATTATCCATTATAATATTACTATTTTTCATTGATTTAAATCAATCCCAAGGGAGTAAAGTGCTAAGAAAAAAGGGGCAAGAAACAAAAGATTATAAGACTCAACAAGTCGAGTCTTGGGGATTAAGGCTAATTGGGAAGAATGAAAAAATAGAGAAAAAATCCAACATATCTATAGCCATTCTTGATAGTGGAATAGATTCAAATCATGAAGATTTAAAAGGTGTTGTAAAGAAAGAATATAATGCTCTTGAACCTAGTAAAGGTGTTATCGAGGATAAGTTTGGCCACGGAACTGCAGTAGCTGGAATCATAGCTTCTAATGATAATAAGATTGGTACATTAGGAATAGCTCCCTATGCAGATATTTATTCGGTCAAAGTATTGGATGATAAAGGACGTGGTAGTGTAGAGTCTATTGTTAAGGGGATTGAATGGTCAATAGATAATAATGTAGATATTGTTAACATTAGTGTTGGATTGAAAAAAAGTGATCAAAAATTAAAAAGAGTTATAGATGAGGCTAACGAAAAGGGAGTTATTGTAGTAGCTGCTGCTGGAAATAATTATGGATTAAATGCTGATTATCCTGCAAGATATCAAAATGTAATTTCAGTTGGAGCTATAAATAAAAAAATGAAAAGAGCAAAATACTCTGCAAGGGGAAAAATAGATTTTGTTGCTCCAGGTGAAGATATTCTTACAACTTCTCCTAAGGATAATTATATCAATGTTAGTGGAACATCCATGGCAACTCCTTTTGTTAGTGGAGTTATTGCTAATATAATAATGCAAGAACCAGTTAAATATAGTAAAACAAAGAGCCGCTTTACTTCCATTTATAAAACTTTAAAAAAATACTCAACGCCTTATTTATCTGAAAAGTCAGATATGAAATCTTTGGGGAATGGCTTAATTAGTCTAAAAAAGGAGACGAACAATGAA
>NZ_AVOF01000593.1:0-1204 GCF_000465935.2 Pseudomonas sp. EGD-AK9 | reverse complement strand
ACCTCAGTGTGCAACACGAGAGTTCCCCAGCGATTCGAGCGCACAGGCGGAGGCTGCGCGAAAACCCGCGCATCTTACCCGAAGCCGCTCTGGCCCGCCGATCCTGGCGCGGCAGGGCGGATGGACGGCCGCCCTGGCCAGCACCTGTATCAAAAATGAGACAGTGACGAGGGCTTTCGCGCCTGCTATCACTAGCATTGATCATTCCCCACGGATCGCCGCCGATGCCCGCAGTGCGCGCCTGGCTGTTGCTCTTGCTGCTGTCGCCGGCTCTGGCGGCGGGCGAATCGTTGCGCCTGGTGGCGGACCCCTGGCCGCCGTTCAACGACCGCCGCCTGCCCGGCAACGGCCTGGCCAGCGAGCTGGTGGAGCAGGCGCTGCAGCGTGCCGGCTACCGCACCAGCTACGTCGAGGTGCCCTGGCAGCGGGCGGTGCTGGGGCTCAAGCGCGGCGACTACGACGTGCTGATCAACGCCTGGTACAGCCCCGAACGCGCCGAGTTCGGCCACTACTCGCAGCCCTATCTGGTCAACCGCATCCGCTTTCTGCAGCGCAAGGGCGCCGGCATCCGCTTCGACAGCCTGGCCGATCTGTATCCGCACAGCATCGCCGTGGTGCGCGGCTACGCTTATTCCGCCGAGTTCGACGGCGACGAGCGGCTGCGCAAGGTCGGCGTCGGCGGTTTCGCCACCGCCGCGCGCATGCTGCACGCCGGGCGCGTGCAGCTGACCCTGGAGGACGAGCTGGTGGCGCGCTATCACCTCGGTCGCGAGCTGCGCGCCATGCGCGACGAGCTGGAGTTTCTGCCGCTGCCGTTGAGCGAGAACGGCCTGCACATCCTGGTGCGCCGCAGCCACCCCGAACACCGCGAGATCGCCACGCGCTTCGACCGGACGATTCAGGCCATGCGCGAGGACGGCAGCTACGCCGCCACCTTTCGGCGGCATGGGCTCTGAGCTCGCGTGGCCCCGTTCGCCGGAGGTTTGGATCGCCCGCCAGCGGGCTCCTACGCGGTGCACATAGCGCGGCTAGGCCAGCACCGTGCGCGCACGGCCCTGCTGCTTGGCCCGGTACAGGCGCATGTCGGCCTCGTGCAGCAGGCTTTCCAGATCGTCCGGCGTGCCGCGGTAGAGGCCGGCGCTGAACGACAGCGGCGGCGCGCCGGCGGCGTAGTGCAGGCCGGCGCACTGGCGGCGCAGGCGGT
>NZ_AVOF01000592.1:0-1210 GCF_000465935.2 Pseudomonas sp. EGD-AK9 | reverse complement strand
AACCGCCGCCGGCGCCCTCGGTGCTGCGCGAGGTGCTCGGGCATATCGGCGAGGTGGTCGAGGGCCTGTGGCACCAGGGCCGGGCGCTGCTCGGCTTTATGGGCCTGACCCTGGCCAGCATGCTCGCCATCGCCCTGCGCCCGACGCGCTGGCGCCTGACCTCGCTGGCCGCGCACCTGGAGCAGTGCGGGCTCAACGCGGTGCCCATAGTCGCCCTGCTGACCTTCCTGGTCGGCGCCGTGGTGGCCTTTCTCGGCGCCACCATCCTCGCCGAGTTCGGCGCCAGCATCTACACGGTCAACCTGGTGGCCTACTCCTTCCTCCGCGAGTTCGGCGTGCTGCTTACCGCCATCCTCATGGCCGGGCGCACCGCCAGCGCCTTCACCGCGCAGATCGGCTCGATGAAGGCCAACGAGGAGATCGACGCCATCCGCACCCTAGGCCTGAGCCCGGTGGAGCTGCTGGTGCTGCCGCGGGTGTTCGCCATGCTCATCGCCCTGCCGATCCTGACTTTTATCGCCATGCTCAGCGGCATGCTCGGCGGCGCCCTGGTCTGCGCCCTGAGCCTGGACATCTCGCCGACCATGTACCTGTCGATCCTGCACGACAGCGACCTGCTGCGGCACTTTCTGGTGGGCCTGCTGAAGGCGCCGATCTTCGCCTTCCTGATCGCCCTGATCGGTTGCCTGGAGGGCTTCAAGGTCAGCGGCAGCGCGCAGTCGGTGGGCGAGCACACCACCTCGGCGGTGGTGCAGTCGATCTTCGTGGTGATCCTGCTCGACGCCCTCGCCGCGCTGTTTCTGATGGAGATGGGCTGGTGAGCCGCGAGACCGTCATCGAGGTGCGCGAGCTGTGCAACCGGTTCGGCAGCCAGGTGGTGCACCAGCACCTGGATTTCGACCTCTATCGCGGCGAGATCCTCGGCGTGGTCGGCGGCTCGGGCACCGGCAAGTCGGTGCTGCTGCGCAGCATCGTCGGCCTGCGCCAGCCCGATGCCGGCACCGTGCGGGTGTTCGGCGAAGAGCTGCTGAGCCTGCCGGCCGAGCGCCGCTCGCAGCTGGAACGACGCTTCGGCGTGCTCTACCAGCGCGGCGCGCTGTTCTCCTCGCTGACCGTCAGCGAGAACATCGCCCTGCCGCTGATCGAGCACGCCGGCCTGTCGCGCGCCGCCGCCGAGCGCCTGGCGCGGGTCAAGATCGCCCTCGCCGGC
>NZ_AVOF01000591.1:0-1218 GCF_000465935.2 Pseudomonas sp. EGD-AK9 | reverse complement strand
CGAATAATAATCCTCAACAGACTGAAAAAACTGGACAAATAAGGCCGGGGCAATAAGCACAAACGGTGTTCCGTCCACAATAATCGCGAATCTTCCTTCTAACAGATTACCCGCTACAACATCAGGGCGTTCTGTATGATACATAGTCGGAAACGTCGTAAAGGTTTCATCTTCAATCAGCTGCTCAATATATCCAGATTCCAAAATACTGTCAATATCTATTTTTTCCAGGCGCTGCTTCACTTCCTTCAGCACCTTTTCATCACATATTCCTTGAATGTACATGAGAGCGATATCCGTATTCGTAACAGAACCTTTTTTCATTTTTTCAACCCATAAATTCGGATTTTTAATGTATCGCCGGATCATGGAAATATTGGTTTGCAGAGACTCTGTAAACCCTTGGCGCGGGCCGCGGAATGACACCTGGGTGCTCGGCTCTTGGATGGAGCGCTGCTCTCCCCCTTGAGTGCTGCAAATCAAAGCTTCATCATAGCCATCGGCAAAAACGAGCGTATTGCCGAGCATTAACTCTGAAAATAGCTTGTCCCAGCTCTTTTCCGCTTTCACCCCGCCGAGCGGGAGCGTTTTTTCAAGAATTTGCTGGATCGCATGAGTATTCTGGATAGACTCATCCTGTACCAATGGGTCAATTAACGACTCATGGATCGTGTTATTATCGACCAGCCCAGCAATATAGATAACAGCTAGGTGGACATGATCCTGCTCCCCGATTTTAATCTCGCGAATGATGACGTCAGAGCTGCTTCCGACTTCCTTTTTCGTTTCCGCTATATTCTTTGCCAAACTTGGAGAAATGAGAACCGGCCTTTCTTTTTCTTGCTTCTGTTCCTGATTCTTTTCTTCTGTATTGCGCTTGTCTTTCGAACTTGTATTGTTCTTTCGCTTAGAAAATAAAGGCATACACAAATACCTTTCCTTATCGTTTTCTCATATTCTTCCTTTTAAAATTGAGATTATGCATTAGGTTTAGATGCGGTATAACTTCTCCGCCAACGATAGACACTAAAAGCGGAGGATGATGAAGCATGAAGATATTGGGCGTGACAGGAGTCATATTAATTTGTTTATTAGCTATTTCTGTATTGATGGACATGCTTCAAGGGTTCAGTTTAACAAAAGCCATTTATAACAATATGTCCAGCTTTAAGATGACAACATTTGCGGAATGGGTCGTGCTTTTATTTTTTGTGTTAG
>NZ_AVOF01000590.1:0-1220 GCF_000465935.2 Pseudomonas sp. EGD-AK9 | reverse complement strand
CGGCGCGGCCAGCTGCACGGCGCCGAGCAGCGCGCCTGCGCCGAGCAGGCAGAAGGCGAGGCGCTTGTTGATCCTGCGTGGCATGGGATCTCTCCTTAGAAGCGCCAGATGAAGTCGACGAAGGCGCGGTGCATCACCGAGTCGGTGCCGCGGCCATAGGCGTCGCCGGGCAGGAACACGCCGCCGCGCAGACGCACCAGGGCCGAACGCTCGTCGAGTCGTTCCGCCACCGAGGCCGGCAGCAGGCCCTGCTTGAAGTAGCGGGTCAGGACCAGGTCGACCTCCTGGCCGACGTCCTTCTCGCCCGTCACCAGCGGCGCGTCGACGCCGCTGTCGCCGATGTCCTGGTCGCCGTCGACGCGCCACAGGCGGTGGTAGACCAGGCTGGCGTCGTAGTCTTGGCCCAGTTGCCAGGAGCTGAAGGCGCTGGCCACCTGCAGGTTGGAGAGCTCGCCGCGGAAGGCCTCGCCGAAGCGGTGCAGGCGCGATTCGACGCCGGTGAAATTGGCGCGGTTGCTGTGCAGGCCGGTCTGCATGAACTGGCGCGACTCGTCCTCATCGCCGCCGCCACTGCCGCGGGCATAGGCCGCACCGATCTTCCAGTGCTCGTCGAGGCTGTAGCGCAGGCCGAGGTCCACCGCCCAGGCGTCGACGTCCTGGCTGCGCGAGCCGCTGGCCACGCGTTCGTCGCCGATCACCTGCTGCTGCAGCTGGTCGGTGTCGCCCTTGAGCCAGGTCATCTGCGCCCAGTAGTTGAGGCGGTTGCGCGAGTTGCGCGCGAAGAAGCCGCCGTCGGCGTGCAGGCCGAACCAGGTGAGGTCGCCGGTATGGCGCTTGCTCAGCTCGTCGATGCGCTCGCCGACGCTGGGCAGGCTGCCGTCGTCGCGGCTGTGGTGCAGCTTGGCGCCGATGCGGTGGCCCGGGGTCCACTGGTAGGCGAGGCCGGCGAAGTAGTGGCGGCGGTCTTCGTCTTCCGGGGCCAGCTCGTCGAGGTCGGTGCGGTACTCGGAGAAGCGTTCGGCGACGCCGATATCGGCCTGCAGCAGGGTGCTGTCGAAGCGCCAGTGCAGGGCCTCGATATTGGTGTCCCACCAGGTGCCGTCGTCGCTGCGCAGGCGCTGGCGGCCGAAGCGCAGGCGCTCGCCGGGGTAGGCGGTGAGGCCGCTGTAGTCGACCCAGAACTCGCGCAGGGCCAGGTAGCTGTCGTCCGGCTGGCGCGC
>NZ_AVOF01000589.1:0-1228 GCF_000465935.2 Pseudomonas sp. EGD-AK9 | reverse complement strand
CTCAACCAGCACTTCGGCGCCGGTCGCGCCCTGGCCGGCAGCGACCTGGCGGCCGCCATGGCGGTGGCCGACGGCCTGGTCAACACCACCCCGATGGGCATGGCCAAGCTGCCCGGCACGCCGGTGCCCAAGGCGCTGCTGCGCCCGGCGCTGTGGGTGGCGGAGATCGTCTACTTCCCGCTGGAGACCGAGCTGCTGCGCGACGCCCGCGCCCTCGGCTGCCAGACCCTGGACGGCGGCAATATGGCGGTGTTCCAGGCGGTCAAGGCGTTCGAGCTGTTCAGCGGCCGGCAGGCCGATGCCCAGCGCATGCTGGCGCATTTCGCCAGTTTCTAGGCGAGCGCCGAACAATAGAAAGGGCCTGCGGGCCCTTTTTTACTGAGCGATGCCAAACCGCACGGGGTGTGCCATGTGCGCACCCTGGCAGTGGCGAATTTGGCGCGCACGGCGCCCTCGTCTCAGGCCTGCATATAGCGCAGCACCGATTCGCAGATCACCTGCTTGTGGCGCTGCTTGTTGTCCTCGGCGGACAGGTCGATCTGGAAGATGGTGCCGAAGGTGTGGCGGTTGGACACCCGGTAGAAGCAGAACGAGCTGATCAGCATATGGATGTCCAGCGGGTTCAGGCCACTGCGAAACAGCCCCTCGGCCTCGCCGCGGCGGAGAATGTCGGCGATGGCCTCGAGCACCGAGTTGTTCAGCGTCGGGATCACCTCGGAGCGGGTGATGTGTTCGCCGTGATGGATGTTCTCGATGCTGACGATACGCACGAAGTCGACGTTGCGGTCGTGGTGGTCGAAGGTGAACTCGATCAGCCGGCGGATCGCTTCCGGCGGCGTCAGCTCGCCCAGGTGCAGCCGCGCCTCGGTGTTGCGGATATCGCCGTAGAGCTTCTCCAGCACCGCCAGGTAGAGCTGCTCCTTGCTGGCGAAGTAGTAGTAGATCATCCGCTTGGAGGTGTGGGTGCGCTCGGCGATGGCGTCGACCCGCGCGCCGGACAGGCCGTGGCGGACGAACTCGTCGACCGCCGCCAGAAGGATGCTCTCGCGGGTCTTCTCCGGGTTGTTCTTGCGCCCCTTGCGCGCCGCCTCGGTGGCGGGGGTGGCGAGGCTCTCTGCGGTATCGCTCATACGGACTCACGGCTTCTTATTGGAATGGGCGGATTATCCGTGGCGGCCGGGGCGCTGGGAAGCCGCCCCCCTGCGCTCACAGCCGCGGACGCTTGGCC
>NZ_AVOF01000588.1:0-1237 GCF_000465935.2 Pseudomonas sp. EGD-AK9 | reverse complement strand
TGGCGCCGGGCGGTCAACCTCAAGCGCCCGCATGGTCTGGTCAATCCGCACAGCTTCGATTACGAGGCCTGGCTGCTGGCGCAGCGCATTGGCGCCACCGGTACGATCAAGGCCGGCCAGCGGCTGGCGCCGGCCAGTGGCCTGGGCAGCTGGCGCGATGGCTTGCGCCAGCGTTTGCTGGCGGCTCCGGCCTTCGGCCGCGAGGGCGGTATCGCCGCCCTGGTGCTGGGCGACGGCTCGGGGCTGACGACCGCCGACTGGCGCCTGCTGCAGCACACCGGCACGGTGCACCTGATGGTCATCTCCGGTCAGCACATCGCCCTGCTGGCGGGGTTTCTCTATGGCCTGGTGGCCTTCCTGGCGCGTGTGGGGGCCTGGCCACGGCGCTGGCCCTGGCTGCCGGCCGCCTGTGTCCTGGCCTTGGTCGGCGCCCTGGGTTACGGCCTGCTCGCCGGTTTCGAGGTGCCGGTGCGGCGGGCCTGCGTGATGGTGGCGCTGGTGCTGCTGTGGCGCCTGCGCTTTCGTCATCTCGGCGCCTGGTGGCCGCTGCTGCTGGCCTTGCTCGCGGTGTTGCTGCTGGAACCGCTGGCCTCGTTGCAGCCGGGCTTCTGGTTGTCCTTCGCCGCGGTGGCGATCCTGATTCTGGTGTTTGGCGGCCGCCTGGGCGTGTGGGGCTGGTGGCGCGGGCTGACCCGCGCGCAGTGGACCATGGCCATCGGCCTGCTGCCGCTGATGCTGATCCTCGGCTTGCCGGTCAGCAGTAGCGGGCCGTTGGCCAACCTGATCGCCGTGCCCTGGGTCGGTCTGCTGGTGGTGCCGCTGGCTTTGCTCGGCACCCTGTTGCTGCCCGTGCCGGGCTTGGGCGAGGGCCTGCTGTGGCTGGCCGGCGGCGCCCTGCAGCTGTTGTTTCTGTTGCTCGGCCATATCG
Source organism: Pseudomonas sp. EGD-AK9 (assembly GCF_000465935.2). Taxonomy (NCBI): domain Bacteria; kingdom Pseudomonadati; phylum Pseudomonadota; class Gammaproteobacteria; order Pseudomonadales; family Pseudomonadaceae; genus Pseudomonas; species Pseudomonas sp. EGD-AK9. Next base: position 309 of record NZ_AVOF01000588.1, on the reverse strand, counting down.
CTGGCTGGCTGCCGGCCTGGTTGCCGAGCAATCTGCCGCTGTGGGCCTGGCTGCTGGCCCTGGGCGGGGCGCTGCTGCTGTTGCTGCCGGCCGGGGTGCCGCTACGCCTGCCCGGCCTGACCCTGCTCTTGCCGGCGCTGTTTCTGCCGCCGCCGGCGTTGCCGGAGGGGCGCGCCGAGGTCTGGCTGCTGGACGTGGGGCAGGGGTTATCGGTGCTGGTGCGCACCCGCGCGCACAGCCTGCTGTACGACGCCGGGCCGCGTTTCGGCGATTTCGACAGCGGCGAGCGCATCGTCCTGCCGTCGTTGC
>NZ_AVOF01000587.1:0-1237 GCF_000465935.2 Pseudomonas sp. EGD-AK9 | reverse complement strand
GGACACCAGGCCTACGCCCTGCGCCTGGCCGCGGCCCTGCTCGATGGCGGCTACAGCGCGCGGCTGTCCAGCCGCCTGGAGCGCGGCGAGGAACTGGTGTCCGGCGCCAGCGCCTGGTACAACGCCTTCGCCCGCGGCGACAGCCTGTTCGTGCTGAGCGCCACGCCCAACGTGCAGAAGCAGCGCAGCCTGGCCGAGGCCGAAGCCGGGCTGTGGCGCGAGCTGGAGGAGCTGAAGAACAGCCCGCCGTCCGCCGAGGAGCTGGCCCGCGTGCGCGCCCAGGTGATCGCCGGGCTGGTCTACGAGCGCGACTCCATCACCAGCCAGGCCACCAGCATCGGCCAGCTGGAGACCGTCGGCCTGTCCTGGCAGCTGATCGACCAGGAGCTGGCCGAGCTGGAAGCCGTCACCCCCGAGGATATCCAGCAGGCCGCCCGCACCTTCTTCGTCCGCGACCGCCTGAGCGTCGCCCATGTATTGCCCGAGGACGCTCGTCATGAGGAGTCTCGCCATGAAGACTGAGCACCTGCGTATCGCCCTGCTCGGCCTGGCCCTGAGCACCACCCTGGTCCTGAGCGGCTGCGACCGCCAACCCGATGAGGCCAAGGCGACCGCCACCAACACCGAGGCGCCGGCCAAGCTGGAATCGCTCGCCGAGCTGAACGACCAGGCGCCGACCCGACGCAGCCTGGATATCCAGACCTGGCACACCGAACAGGGCGCCAAGGTGCTGTTCGTCGAAGCGCGCGAGCTGCCGATGTTCGACCTGCGCCTGACCTTCGCCGCCGGCAGCAGCCAGGACGACGGCGTGCCCGGCCTGGCCACCCTGACCAACGCCATGCTCAACGAGGGCGTGCCGGGCAAGGACGTCGGCGCCATCGCCGCCGGCTTCGAGGGCCTCGGCGCCGAGTTCGGCAACGGCGCCTACCGCGACATGGCGGTGGCCAGCCTGCGCAGCCTGAGCGCGAAAGAGCAGCGCGAACCGGCGCTGGCGCTGTTCGCCGAGGTGCTCGGCCAGCCGACCTTCCCCGAAGAGGCCCTGGCGCGGATCAAGAACCAGCTGCTGGCCGGCTTCGAGTTCCAGAAGCAGAACCCCGGCAAGCTGGCCAGCCTGGAGCTGTTCCAGCGCCTGTACGGCGACCACCCCTATGCCCACCCGAGCGACGGCAACGCCGAGTCCATCCCGGCGATCGAGCGCGAGCAGCTCGCCGCCTTCCATGCCCGCGCCTATGCCGCC
>NZ_AVOF01000586.1:0-1242 GCF_000465935.2 Pseudomonas sp. EGD-AK9 | reverse complement strand
CACAGCACGCCGGCGCCGCCGCTGCCGCGCGGCCACCAGAGGTACAGGCCGGAGACCACCAGCACCACGCCCCAGCCGGCGGCCAGCTCGATCAGGCGGTCGCCGACTGTGCCGAGCAGCAGATCGCCGTGCAGCTTGCGCACCACCGCCTGCAGGTTCCAGGTGGCGTCCTGCACGCCGAGCAGCGTGCCGCGGTAGGGGTCGAGGAACAGATTGAGCTCCTGTCCCCCCTGGCCGATCACGAACTGCGCGCTGCGATCCTCCGCCACCGGCGGCAGGTACTTGCTCACCGCTGCCTGCGGATAGGCTGCGCGAACGATGGCCAGCTGGCGGTCGGCATCCAGGGGCCGTTCGCCCGCCGGCACCTGCAGCAGATCGGCGTACAGCCACTGGTCCAGCTGTGGCTTGAACAGGTAGATCATGCCGGTGATCGACAGCATGACCATAAAGGGGATGACGAACAGCCCGGCATAGAAATGCCAGCGCCAGACCAGGTTGTAGAAAGCGGGCTGCGCGCGCACGCGAGCCCCTGCAACGGCATCGGAGGGTGACGACATGGGAGTTCTCCAGCGTCGCGCGCATGCCGCGCGACGCACTATTCGCATGGTGGGGAATGCCCCGCCAGGGGCAGGCTGATCAGGCGAACAACGGAGAAGCGCGGGGGTTGGCCGAGGGCCAGAGGTAGCGGAGCGGGCGGCGGACCACGAGGCTGACGCCGGGCAGCGCGCGACTGACCGGCAGCAGGCCGAGCAGGCCGAAGAAGGCGGCGAGGATGATGGCGCTGAAGCTGCTGCTCAGGGCGCAACCGGAGCCGGTGGCCGGATTGGGCGCGACCACGCCGGAGCCGTCGAGATCGGCGCCGGCGCCGGCGCCGAAGTTACCCTCGAAGGAGCAGTACTGGCCATCCAGCCCGCTGAGCTGCAGGCCGGCCATCTGGCCGTGGCTGATGGCGCAGACGAACGCGCCGAACAGGATGCTGAAGTACAGCAGCCAGGCGGTCAGCGAGCGGTGTTTGCGGGCCAGTTTCATGGGGCGCGACTCTAAACAGGCGATGGCGGCGCGACACTGCGGTGGATTGCCGCAGCCGAGTGCAAGCCTAGCCGCGCCAGGGGGCATGCGCCAGCAGCTCGGCGCAGCGCGCCTGGACGAACTCGCGCAGCAGGTGCACCGGCCGGCTCAGCTGCGCGCGGTGGGCGCAGACCAGGTTGAGCGGGGTCGGCTCGCCGCGCCACTGCGGCAACA
>NZ_AVOF01000585.1:0-17105 GCF_000465935.2 Pseudomonas sp. EGD-AK9 | reverse complement strand
GATGGACGGCGACGGCTTGGGCGTCGAGCTGCTCGATGCGGGCGGCGTCGGCCTGGCGTAGCTCCAGCAGGTCGGCCTGGCGCTGTTCTTGCTGCGCCTGGTGCTCGGCCTGGCTGGTGATGATCGAGGTCATGAGCCGGTCGTAGGTGGCCCATCCGGAAACGGCGCCCAGGGCGATGGCGCTGGCCATCATCAGTAGCGCGGCCAGGGTGCGGCGGGCTGCCAGCAGCATCAGTGCCAGCGGCCAGGCGGCGTACTTGAACAGGTCCAGCACCACGGCGGCGCCGGCGAACAGTGCAGCGAGCACGGGCGCGTCGATCAGCGCGGATATGGCCATCGCCACCGAGGTGGCCGTTACGCCCGCCAGGGCGGCGACCATGGCCAGTAGCGGCCAGCGGTGGTGGGGTTGTAGGTGCATGGCGGTTCTCCTTCGGGGCAGCCCTGCCGAGTTGCCGCTCGGCGGGGCCTTCTTTTTCCGGCGTTGGCCGGTGTCAGTTGAGGCGGTACTGCTTGCCGCCTTCGATCACGTAGAAACTCACGTCGCGCAGGCGGTACACGCCGCCGGGACCACCGTGGACGGCGTAGTCGTCATAGGGCGGGGTGCCGACGCGCACCGGGAACAGCTTGTCGGTCTGGTGGGCGTATTCGCTGGATTTCTTGAGCAGGGCGTAGAGCTGCTGGCCGTAGGGGCGGCAGCCGGCCGGGCCGTGGGCGGCCTCGAAGCCGAGCCAGGCGGCGCGGGTTTCAAGGTTCTGGAACTCGTCGGCGGCATGCGCCCGGTCAGCGGGGCGCGCGAGGTCGTAGCCGCGCGGCTTGGCCCAGTCTTCGAAGGCCATGAGTATTTCCAGGTTCTGCGGGATGTTGCTCATGCCTGCGCCCCCTTGTAAGCGGCGACGGCTGCCGAGTATTCGCTGGGCAGGATCTCGACGGCGCCCTCGATCCAGCCGGCGGTTGGCTTGCCGGTGGCGACGTTGGCTTGGTGCTGGGCCTGGTCGATCTGGAAGCCCAGGAGGAAATAGGCGGTGCCCTGGTGCTCGAACAGCGTGCCGCCGCACAGCAGCAGGTTGCCGGTGTTGATGCCGAGGCGCCCCCAGTAGTCGTGCGTGCAGACGGGAGCGGGGTAGTTGTCATTCCAGAGGGTGAGCAGGCGCTCGTGCTCGGCGCGGATGGCGGCGCGCTCTTTTCTGTCGATGCCTTTGGGCGGTACCGCCTGGGCGCGCAGGGTGCGGTAGCCCCAGTCGTCCGGGCGGCGCCAGTGCACGTCCAGGGCCTTGTCGGCGCTGAGCTTTACGCCGCCGGCGTAGTGGCTGGTGATGTCACGCATGGGGGCGATATCGCCGCCGAACAGCTCGCCCAGCTTGGCCGCCTGGCGGGCCAGCTCGGCCTTGGCCTGGTACAGCTCCTGGACGATGGCCAGCGTGGCCGGGGCGGTGGATTTGTAGTGGTGCTGCATGGTGCTTCTCCTTCGGGTGGTGCCCAGGCGTTGCCGCGCCTGGGCGGGATGGGTTAGTTGGTGCTGCTGGGTTCAACCTTGAAGACCGCGAAGTCGGTCTTGCCGGGGACGTGCTGCCAGGCCATGTCGCAGACCTCGCAGTGGGCCTGGTGCAGCGCGTCGGCGGGGATGGGGAACAGGTCGGCCAGCAGGTCGAGCAGGGCGCGCAGCTGGGCGTGGTTGCGGGCGGTATCGGTAGGGAGGCGCTGCTCGTGTTCTTCCTGCAGGCTCTCGGTGTAGGCCGCGACGTGGCCGAGGCGGTACACCACCTGTTCGCGGTTCATGCGCACGGCGTCGACGAACTGGGCCATTTCGGTGATCTGCAGGTCATGCAGGGCATCGACCGCCGAGCGGTGGCCATCGGTGCGCGGCTGGCGCACCAGGTGGATGTTGACGATGCGGCGATTGAGCACCTCGGTTTCGCCGCCGACGAACGCCAGCGCGCCCTGGAAGGTGAAGGTGTTGACCGTTTCGTCGGTGCCGCTGACGCGCACGGGGAGCACGGCACCGTCGTAGCACTGGCGCAGGACATTCCAGTCGAAGTACTCGTCGCCCCGGTAGCTCTCTTCCACCACCACCGGGCGATTGATGGCACGGACCAGGAAGGCGAGCAGCGCGCCCATGCTGCAGCTGTCAGCGTTGCGGTTCTCGCCTTCGCTGCCCGCCAGCTTCCACAGGTTGGCCACCAGGGTGGACTTGCCCACGCCGGCGCTGCCGGTGATCTGCAGGATGGGGTAGGTGGCCTGCAGCTCGCGGATGCGCTGGGCGTGGAAGGCGCCGGCCCACCAGGCGAGGGCGATGAGGCCCTGGGTGCCGAACGCGGTGATGAACAGGCTGAGCCATTTCGGGGTTTCGTTGCTCGGGTGCATGGTGCTTCTCCTTCGGGGGTGGTTGCCCGGGCGTTGCCGCGCCCGGGCGGTTGGGTCAGTGGGTGATGGCCAGCAGGGCGTCGGGCACTGCGTTGCCGATGGCGATGAGCAGCAGCAGGGCCAGGGCGCTGCCGAGCAGGGTCAGGGCCGTGCTGTGTGGGGTGTCGTCGTTGCTTTGCATGGTGCTTCTCCTTCGGGGTTGGGCCTTGGCGTTGCCGCGCCTTGGCGGGGTTATTCCTTGAAGATCCAGCACTTCACCGTGGGGGACTTGTAGGTGGTGAGGTTGGCGCGCTTGGCCTGGTAGCAGCGCACGGCGCTGTCGGTGGCGCGGTTGGCTTCGATGAACTTGCGTGAGCGGCTTTCCTTGAGCAGGTCGCGCAGCACGCCGATCTCGGCCAGCTTTTGCTTGTGCTCGGCGGCGCGTTCGCAGAATTCGTTGAGGTTGATGGCGATGACGCCCTCTTTCTTGCTGTGGTTGACCACCGGGCCGTCGGCGTCCAGGCCTTCCAGGTAGTCGTACACCTCCCAGAACTCGGCCACGGCGGCGTGGTCGGCGCTGATCGAGGCCTGGCGCTCCAGGGCCATGGCGATGATCTGGCGTTGGGTGGCGCTGTGCTGGGCATCGCTGATGGGCACCACCAGGCGCAGGCAGTCGAGCAGGCCGAGCAGCTGGGCGTGGTTCTTGCTGATGCGCTCCACGCGGATGTAGCCGCGCAGGGTGTTGCCGCAGGCCTTGCAGGCGGCGCTGTCGCTGGCGTCGGCGTACTCGGTGCCGCAGGTGATGCAGTGGGTGTGCAGGCGGCGCAGGCGGGCCTCGTGGGCCGGGTACTGCTCGGCGAGCAGCTGCAGGACCTCGGCCTCGAGCTTCACCGCCTGCAGCAGGAAGTGGCTGAGGGTGCTGCCATCCAGGCCGTTGAGGCGGTCGGCCGCGGCGCGGCTCTCCGGCGTGACCTGGGGGCGCACGAAGTGCAGCTTGCAGATGCGCGTCATGATGGCTTCGTGGGCCACCACCGCGGCGTTCTGGCTGATGGCGATGGCACCGCGGAAGGGCGGCTCGTAGGTCTCATTGCCGGCCGTCTTGACGCCTTTGGTGGCCAGGGTGCCGCCGCCGTAGAAGTCCTTGAGCTCGTCCCACTCGAAGGTTTTCGCGTGGGCCTTGTCGTCGCCGTGGCGGTCGGCTTCCAGGTAGACCACCGGCATACCCGCCACCTGGCCCATGAGGCGCGAGCGGCCGGCCTTGGTGGACTTCATCGGGTCGAAGCCTTCATAGCCCTCGCGGCCGAGCAGCTTCCACAGCAGGTTGAGGAGGGTGGTCTTGCCGGCGCCGGCCTCGCCGGTGGCCTCCAGGAAGGGGTAGGACTGCCAGCGCGCGCGGATCTGCTCGCAGAACAGCGAGCCGAAGAAGAACGTCAGCGCCACCACGCCCTGGGCGCCGAAACAGGTCCACAGCAGCTTGAACCATTTGGTGTCGTAGGCCTTGGCGTCGCGGCTGGGGCGGATGGTGACGCCCTTCTGCAGGGTCTTGATGCGCAGCTTGCCGAACTCGAAGTAGTCCTCGGCGTTGGCCTCGTACACCTGGCCGTCCTTCACGGCGACGTCGCCGAATACCCAGCAGCCGTATTCCTTGCTGTAGCCGACGAAGTCGATGGTCTCGACGGTTTTGATGCCGTAGAGCTGGGATTTCATGATTTTGTCGAGCTGCTGGCCGGTGCCGGTGAACATGGCGCCGGCGGCCATGCCCAATAGCCGCTTCTTGAACTCGCTGGCGGCGGCCAGCTGGGTGCTGGTGAAGGTGTTCTTGACGCTGGGCGCGCCGTGGGGGAAGTCGACGCGCAGGTAGTACCAGGCCTCGTCGGTGATCTCGTTGCGCTGGTAGTAGAGGGCCTCGGGGTAGCAGTTGGCGATTTCCACCACGCAGCCGCTCATGCGCAGGGCCTTCTCGCGCACCTGCTTGTTGTTCAGCTCGCGGTCGGCGCCTTCGTCGTCGCCCTCGATCGCCTGGACGGCCTTGTTGAATTTGTCCAGGTCGAGGGTCCACCAGTAGAGGCGGTTGTCGAAGCCGAAGTGGAACTCCTTGGCCTCGTTGCGCTGGTAGATGAGCAGGGCTTTCTCGGAGGCGCTTTCGGCGATCAGCAGGGCGCCCTGGTGGCGGGCTTCGTCCAGATCGGCCTTGACGCGCTCGGCGCGTTGCTCGGCGTCGTCGATGAAGGCCCAGCGCTGGTGCATATCGTTCCAGTCGACCTTCTTGCCGCGCTGCGGCGCCAGGGCGGCTTCGCAGGTGAAGCCCATGGCGCGCGCCTGGGCCACCCACTTGCGGGTGTAGCTGCGCGCCACGGGCTCGTTGTCCAACGCCCAGACCAGGCTCGGCGGGCGGCGGTTGGCCTCAGCGCAGGCCTGCAGCAGCTCGCGCAGGGACTGCTCGGGGAAGGCGTTGCAGCTCATGGCCGACACGGCGGCGACGTCGTGGTGGAGCAGGGCGATGGCGTCGAAGATGCCCTCGACGATGTACAGCTCGGCCTGGGTGGTGAGGTCCAGCGAGGGCGGGCACCACCACACGCCCTTGTAGCTTTCGCCAGGCTTGAAGCGGGCCTTCTGCTTGCCGAAGCGCTCGGGGCGGTCGATCAGGCGTTCCCAGTAGCCACCCTTGGCCAGGGGGAAACGCACGGTGGCGCTGCCGGCATTGACCTCGCGGGACCAGTAGTTCTCCTGGGTAAACCAGCCTTCGATCAGCTCCAGGCGAAAGCCGCGGGCGAACTCCAGGTAGGCGCGGGCGGTGGCGGTGGGCTGCTGCTCGGTGGCCGGGGCGCGCTCGCTCCAGTCGTTGAACAGCTCGTCGTAGAGGTCCTTGACGTGGTATTGCGCGCCGCACTTGCCGCGGCCGCAGATGAGCAGCCAGGGCGAGTCGGTGAAGGTGTAGAGCTCGGGCTTGGCGCAGGCCGGGCACTTGCCCTTGCGCATGTACTTGGTGCCGGTGATCGGCTTGAGGCCGTAGTCGAGCTGGATGCGGCTCAGCACGTCGCTGCGCAGTGATTCTTTCATCGGGGTCATACGGCGGCCCCGAAGGCGAATGGGGTCAGCTCTTCCGTCATGGCATTGCTTTGCTGCTCGCTGATCACGCCAAGCTCTTGGTAGGCGGCCAGCATGCCTTTCAGACGCAGTGCATCCCGCTGGCGAATGTCCCGCGACTGATCTTCGAGCAAGGCGTTGAGCCAGAAAGCGAAAATGCCGCGTTCAGGCTGGGCCGCGAGCTGGCTGCACAGCGGCAGCTTGGGATGGTTGGGCGTGGGCATGGTGCAATCCTTACTGGGCGGCTGTGAGCGCTGCGCGCAGCGCGCCAATGGTGCGTTTGTGGCCGGCGAGGGCCGGGTAGTCGTCGAGGATGCGGCGGCTGCGGAGCTTGTCCGGCACGGTGCGGTAGCGGTCGTCGTACCAATGCACCTGCAGGCCGTTGCGCAGTTCTTCGCGCAGGCTGCTGAGCAGGGCCTCGGCCACGGGCCGGGGCATTTGCAGCTGGATGTCGATGGCCTCTTGCATGGCGGCGTCCTCGAATGCTGGGTGCAGCTCGCCCTTACCCACGCAAGGTGGGCATGGGCTTGGGTGTGCGGTTACGGGTGGTGGAAGCGTTGGCCGGCGCTGTCTGGCCCTGTGGCCAGGTCAATGCCGAGCCAGACCGGGCGGCTCGGTTGTGGGCGAAGCTCGCTGATGGCCAGGGCCACCAGGCGCGGCGCGAGGAACAGGGGCACGTCCCAGCTGTGCACCAGGTGCTGGGTGGTGCGCTCGATCAGCTGGGCATCGTCGCCCAGGTGCTCGGCATGGTGGTGCTGCAGGAACTCCAGCGCCTTGCCCTGCATCTGGTCGCGGTAGTCGTGGAACAGCGGTGCGGCGTTCATGCGGTGGCCTCCTGGGCGTCGAGCAGGTCGAGCTGGTTGGATTCCTGGCGGCTTTCGCGCAGCGCCTGCTGGCGCTGGGCGGATGGGGCGAGGGGCAGCTCGACGCGGGGGCGGTCCACGCCCGAGGGGCTGAGGGCGTAGTCCCAGGTGAGCGAGCCGCTGTAGGCAGCGCTGCAGGCCATGTTGGTGCACTGGGCGTACATGGTCTTGAAGGTTGCGGTCTGGTCCTTGCTGCCACGGATGCGCATGGGGCTGCTGCAGGCCGGGCAAAGGGCGCGGTAACCACCGCCGGTTGGGGCTGTCATGGCTGCGTCTTCCTGTGCAGGGTGATCACGGCACCGACCTCGGCGTGGCGGGCGGCAATGTGCTGGCGGTGGGCGGCGACGATTTCGGCAAGCTCGGCTTCGTCGATGGCACCGTCGTCGAGGGCCTTGAGGATCAGCGCGTCTACCTGGCCGCGCTTGACGGTGGTGGCCATGGCGCGGGTGAACAGGTCGAGGTTGTCGAGCTGCTCGGCGCCGGGCATGGGGACGTGCACGCCGTTGTAGAGGCCGCTGATGTAGTCCGGCAGGTAGGTGGTGCCGGCGACTTGCTCGAGGGCGTGCAGCTGCTCGTCTGCCAGCGGGCGGTGGCCGGCGCTCTCGTAGGCCTGGTTGTCGAACTTCTTGAGTTCCAGGCCGAGCAGGGTGGCGGCACATTCGCGCCCGCCAGGGAAGGCCTGGATTATGGCGCTGACCACCTTGCGGCGGCTGTCGAGTATTGGGCGTTTCATCTTCTCGTTTCCCCCCGGAACCCACCGCACTAACGTGCGGCTTCGCCTTCCTTGATGCCGAGAAGGACGGCGGCTCGGTGAGCCTGGCCGCGCTTGCCCTTCTTGCGACCGTTGAGCAGGTCGCTGACCAAATTTTTGTTCAAGCCGTTGAGGCGGCTGAATTCGGCGATGGACATGCCCTTGCGGTCAAGCGCCGCGCGGGCTTGCTCGGGGGTCAATAGGCCGTGCATAGTGTTTATCCGTGTTTAATCGTGTTCGACGACAAGGATTCTTGGCCAAAAAACTGGTCAGGTCAACTGGTATTGATCAAAAAAATGCTCATTGCGGCCGGGACAGGCGAGCGCCTGCGCGAAGAAAGGGACCGCCTCGGCCTGAATCAGACCGACTTCGGCGTCGTCGCCGGGGTGAGCCGTGGCACCCAGAAGGCTTACGAACTGGAGACCAGCTCGCCCAGCATCGACTACCTGCTCGCGCTGCAGGGTATGGGGGTCGATGTGCATTACGTGCTGACTGGCGCGCGGATCTCCACCGACGCCGGCAGCCTGGCGCCGGACGAGGCGAGCCTGCTGGAGCATTACCGGCAGCTGCCCGAGGCCGAGCGAGGCCACACCGGGAAGATGGTGGCGGCCCTGGCCGAGATGGCGGGGCGGTATGAGGTGAAGAAGTAGTCAACCAGCAGGAGTAACGAGATGGATCTTCATGGTGAGTTTGAAAACAGCCGCTTCTTCAACTCGGCGCGCATGGATCGCAGGGCCGCCGACGCCCTTGCCGGCCTGGCGGCTGGAATTACCGCCGATGGTGCAGTGACCCTGGACGAAGCCCGATTTCTGCAGCGCTGGCTCGAAGCTAACCTTTCCCATCTTGATGACCCTGTGATCAACCTGCTGTATCAGCGCCTGGAGCTTATGCTGGTCGATGGTGTGCTCGATGCCGAAGAGTCCGCCGACCTGCTGAGCATCCTGACTCGCTTCGGTGGGCTTGAGCTGGCGAAGGCAACCCCAGAGCAGGGCTATGCAGCTGCCAACGACCTGCCGTTCAACTCTCCAGCACCTGAACTGGTGTGGGATGGGCGCCTGTACGTTTTCACCGGCACCATGGCTTACGGCCCACGCAAGGAGTGCCAGAAGCTGGTGGAAGAGCGTGGCGGCATCATTGGGGGAGGGGTGAGCAAGAAGGTTCACTACTTGGTGGTCGGCAGCATTGGCAACGAGCAGTGGCGGCACAGCAGTTACGGCTTAAAAATCATGAAGGCTGTTGAGCTGCGCGAGGCCGGCACGCCAATCGCGATTGTCGGCGAGGATGCCTGGCAGCGGGCGATGTTTGGCTGAACTCAAGGGAGCGAAGATGCGTAATGGACTCATAGGCCTAGCACTCGTTGGGCTGTTCTCGTCGGCCGCTGTGGCCGCAAAGCAAGACCTGATTAGCGCCGAGGACTTCGGTGCCGCCTGGCCGTTCACCTTCGAGGAAGGTTATGTCGCCTGCCATGCCGGCAACGCGGTGACGGTGATGGATGCCGAGTCCGGCCGCATGTACCCGCTGAACGGCGCCGCCAAGGGCAAGGCAAGCGCTCTCGGCCTGGATGATTTGGAGCCTGTGTGGAGCGATAGCCCGGAGATTTCCGGCACCAAGGTCAGCGTCAGCCAGGTGATCGAGAAGGGCCTCACCCTATGCCGGTAACCCCCGAACAGCTCGACGACGACTTTGCCATCGGAGCCCGCCTGAGGGCCGAGCGCGAGCGGCTGGGGCTGCAGGTGCATGAGCTGGCGCACCTGTGCGGGCGCGTGGACTTGGTGCAGAAGCGCTATGAAGACGGCAGCCAGCCGATACCTGCCGACTACCTGCACGCGCTGCACCGGCGCACCGATGCGCGGGTGATGTGGATTGTGACCGGCGAGGAAGACGCCGGCGCAACTGGCTGAAGGTCGCACGCCAGAGCCCTTGGGATTCTGAAAGCTGCCGTTATGGTCAGTGGCTCACTGCCATTAACGGAGTATGCAGATGAGTACCGATGTTCGTGAGGCTGTTGGGGAGCAACTGGCGGAGCGGGTTGCACAGCCCCAGCCTGAGTGGGTGACGCCAGAGGAGCGGCTGCTGTTGCGGTTCTACCGCCAGTTGGACCACGCCGAGCAGGCGTTTATGCGCCGTGCGATCGAGGCGATGGTGCGGCAGGATTCGCCGACTTGAGACGCCAGGCCCCGCCGTGTGCGGGGCTTTTGCCATGGAGGTGGTATGCGACATCTGGTTCTAACGCGCCGCGTGGGCGAGCGGCTGTTTCTGCACGTTGAGCGTGATGCCGACCCGGTGAAGGTGCTGGAGCAGCTGCAGCGCGAGGGCATCATGATCGAGACGCGCGACATTCGAGGCGGGCAGGTGCGGCTTTCAATCGAGGCGCCCAGCGATGTCAGCATCGTGCGTGAAGAGTTGGGCGAGTGGGATGTGCGCGAAACGCGCGGGTACCGCCGCCCTCGTACTAGCGACGGGGAGTAACTGCTCCTTCACGCCTGCAGCCTGGCAGCTTCCCGCTTTACCGCCCGCTCCGCGCTGGCCTTGCTCGCATAAAGGTGGGTGAGGCGTTTCGGGTTGGCCTGGTCGCCTTCGGTGACTTTCTTCTGAGCCCCGGTTTTCTCGTCGCGGTAGGTGGCCACCACGCCGGTGTAGGTAGCGCTGGCGTCGCTGGCGAGCTCGTCGCCGTCTGGCAGTTGGCTGGTGAGCTCCAGGCTGGTGGTGTAGGCCTCGGGCGTGAAGCTGTGCTGGACGTTGCCGCCGAGCCAGACGATGGCGCTGATTTCCGCCTTGATGCCGGTGAGGCTGTAGGTGAGCTCGGGTATCAGCTCGGGCCGGCCTTTGGCCAGGGTGTAGGAGAGCGTGGCGGTGCCGCGCTGCAGGCGGCGCCATTCCGCCCGGGCGGCTTCCAGGGCGCTGGCCTGGTCGGTGTAGGTGTGGCGCAGTTCCTTGAGGTTGTCGCCGCTGCCGGCGATGGCCTCCTTCCTTTGCGCGCTGTTGACCTCGTAGTAGTAGGCCTTGGCGCCGGTGTAGGTGTCGCGGTTGGCGTCGAGGTAGCGGTGCTGGTCGCCGTCTGCGCGCGTCAGGGTGATGTGGGGCAGGGCGAGGCCGCTGGCGCTGGTGGCTCTGCCTACGGGGAGGAACAGCAGGCGCCCGGCCTTCACCGAGGCGATGGCGTCGTGCTCGGCCGCCAGGCGGGTGATGAGGTTGAGGTCTGATTCGCCGGCCTGGTCCAGGTGCGGCAGGCCGATGGCGGCCAGACCCACCTGCACCAGGGGCTTGAGGCCGTATTCGGCGGCGATGCTGGCGAGCACGCTGCCGATGGTTTGCTGGTGCCAGCTGCGTTCGCGCTTCTTGGCCAGGCCTTCGCGCAGGTCGGCGCTGCGGGCGCGGATGCTGAGCACGTCTGGCGCGCCGCTGTGCTCCAACTCGTCGACGGTGTAGGTGCCTTTGTTCACCAGGCCGGTGTCGCTCCAGCCCAGCCAGAGGCCGATGCTGGCGCCCTTGGGCGGGATGGCGAGCCGGCCGTCGTGGTCGCTGAGCTGGATGTCGAGCTGGTCGGCCTCCATGCCGCGGTTGTCGGTGAGGGTGATGCTGACCAGGCGGGCGGTGATGTCGGCGGTGATGTCGCGGCCGTCCACCGTTACGCGGCAGATGGGGTGGGCGTAGGTGAGGGCGGCGCTGGTGTGGCCGAGCTGCTCGCGCAGGATCTGCCCGGCGGCGCCGGTGAGCCTGTCGATCACAGCACGCGCCTCAGGATGTCGCCGGCGGCGCCGGTGAGGGTGCCGAGCAGGTCGACGCGGCTTTCGTCGACGCGGGTGAGCTTGAGGTTGAACTCGATGCGGCGGGCGGCGCCGTCCTTGAAGAAGTAGGTCTTGGTCTCGCTGAGGCTCTCGATGACGTAGATGCCGTAGATGCGGCCGGTGCCCTCGATGAGCGGCCAGGCTTTGCCGGTGTCGGCCATAACGCGCAGGGTGTCGAGGCTGAGGATGCTGCCGGCGATTTCGGGCAGCAGCACGCCGGGCAGGGTGATGCTCTCGTCGCCTGGGCCCAGGTATTGGCGCGCCGGGCGGGCGCCGATGCGCGAGGTGCTGCCGTGGCGCCAGTCGTTTTGCCGCTGGAATTCCTGGTAGGCGAGGGTGTGCATGCCGAACACGAACATGCCGAGGGCCATCATCATGGCTTGTTACTCCTGGTCATACAGCGCGGAGCGCAGGCGGGCGGCCTTCTTGGCGGCTTGCTCGGCCATGAGCTGGTTGAACACCTGCCGCAGGCTGGCGATATCGAGGCCACTGCCACCGCCGATGGTGATGTGCAGGGTGTCGCCCTCGATGGTGATGGCTGGGGCGCTACCGGCGCCGGCCGCTGCCAGCGGGGGGCGGCTGTCGAAGGCAATGGCGCCGCCGATGTTGTGGGCACCGGCCTGCACCAGGTTGCGACCGATGCGCGCCAGGGCGCTGAGCGGGCTGCTCTGCTCGGCCAGCAGGCCCTGGCCGTAGCCCTGCATGGTGTAGCCGCCGAGCTCGGCGAACACGCGCGAGGGGCTGTGGATGCCGAGTTTCTGCTTGAACCACCCGATGGCGGCGCCGCCGGCGCCGGTGATGGCGTCTTTCACGCGGCCAAGGCCGGCGGTGATGCCGTTGACCAGGCCGTCGATGAGCATGCCGCCGAATTCGCTAAAGCGCGCGGGGATGTCGACACCGAAGTAGCCGAGCACGCCGGCCAGGGCGCGGTGGAACAGGCCCAGCGGGCTGAAATTGAGGATGGTGGCGGCGATGCCGGCCAGGCCGCCGGAGAAGCCGGCCTTGATCTCGCCCCAGAGGCCGGCGAAGTACGGGCCGATGCGGTCCCAGTTGCTGTAGATGAGCGCGGCGCCGATGGCCACGCCGGTGATGAGCGCCAGGATGGGGTTGGCCATGGCCGCGACCGCCAGCGCCTTGAGGCCGGTGGCGACCAGGGGCAGGGCGGTGCGGCCGAGGCTGAACAGGGTGCTGGCCAGGCCGGCGCCGCGGATGCCGAACAGCATCATGCCGTAGCGCACCATGGCGAACGGGCCAAGGATGCTGGCCATGGCGAGCGTCAGGCCGCCCATGCCGGCCATCACCAGGCCGATGCCTGCCGCCGTTTTAACAAGCTGGCCGGCGAGCTGGGGATTCTCCGCGACCCAGGTTTTCACGCCGCCGATCACGCGGGTGATGCCCTGGGTGATGCCGCGCAGGGGGCCGTTTTGCTGATCCTGCAGCTGGATGCCGAGGTCTTCCCAGGCGCTGCTGAGCGCTGAGATGTCGCCGCGCAGGTTGTCGCCCATGACGGTAGCGGTTTTCTCGGCCTCGCCGCGGGCGTTGCGCAGGGTGCCGATGAACTCTTGCAGGGCGCCGGTGCCGGCCTGTTTGACCAGCACCTGCAGGCCGCTGAAGGCTTCTTCGCCGGCAATGCCCTTGAGGAAGCCGGCGCGGTCGGCGTCGCCCATGGCCTTGGTTTTTTCGTAGATCTCCTGCAGCACGGTGGGCATGTCGCGCAGGTTGCCGTCGGCGTCCTTGGCGCTGATGCCGAGCTCGTTGAGTGCGTCGGCCGCCTGCTTGGGCGGCTTGGCCAGGCGGCTGATGATAGCGCGCAAGGCGGTGCCGCCCATGCTGCCCTGGATGCCGGCGTCGCCCAGCTTGCCGGCCATGGCGGCCATGGTCTCGATGTCCTGCCCCACACCTGCCGCCACCGGCGCCACGTACTTCATGGTTTCGCCGAGCATCTGCAGGTTGACGTTGGAGCGGGTGAAGGCGCCCACCAGGACGTCGCCGACGCGGCCCATGTCGCCGGCCTGGAGGTTGAAGCCGGTGAGGATGTTGGAGGCGATATCGGCGGTGTCGGCCAGCTCGCTGTCGCCGGCCTTGGCGAGGGCGAGCATGCCGGGCATGGCGGCGCGGATGGCCTGCGGGTTGAAGCCGGCCATGGCCAGGAAGCCCTGGGCGTCTGCCGCGTTGCCGGCGGTGAACTGGGTGCTGGCGCCGAGCTGGCGGGCCTGGTCGCGCAGGGCTTGCAGCTCGGCGTCGCCGCCGCCCAGGCGGGTGAGCGCCTGCACCTTGCTCATGCTGGCGTCGAAGTCCAGCCCCGGGGCGAGCATGCGCGAGCCGGCGTAGAGGATGCCGCTGCCGGTGGCCAGCCCGCCGGCGCCGGTGGCGGCCATGCTGCCGGCGAGGCCCTGGGTTTGGTCGTACTCCTGCTTGGCCCTGGCCAGGCGCTGCTGCTGGGCGGTCAGGCGCTTGAGGCGCGCCTCTTGCTGGGCCATGGCCTGGTTGGAGGCGGTGATGCGCGCCTTGAGGTCGCGCTCATGCTGGCCGAGGTTGCGGGTGCTGATGCCGGCAGCGTTGAGCTTGCCGCGCAGGCCCTGGAGTTCGGTCTGCTGCTGGGCGTGCTTGGCCTTGAGGGCGGTGGCTTCGCGGATAGCGCGCTGGAACTGCTGGTTGAGGGCCTTGGTGGGAGTGGCGGTGCTGGCCAGCTCCTGGGAGAGCTGGCGCACCTTGTCGCGGCTGGACTGCAGGGCCTGGCCGGTTTGTTCGGCCTGGCCCTTGAGGGCGCGGAAGCTGGAAACATCGTTCTGTTGGGCCTGCAGGCCCTTGAGCTCGGTGCGGGTGGCCTTGAGGTCGCGGCCCAGGCCGATGGCGCTGCGGCCGGCCTCGCGGAAGGGCTTGCTGGCGCGGTTAAGCCCTTCCAGTACCACCTGCAGTTTTAGATCGCGCGCCATGCATCAGTTCCCATCGTTCTCGGGCGCGCTCGCGCCAGTCCATCAGTTCCGCCAGGGGCATGGCGTCCATCTGCTCGGGCCCCCAGTGGAAGACCATGGCGATGTCCGCCATGGCGTCGTCCACTACTCGGGGGAGGCCTCGGCCGTCGGCTTCTGCGGCGGCACTTGCAAAAAAACCGAGATTTCGTCCGCGCAGCGGGTGAGGTCGTAGGGGTCCATGGCGGCGACTTCCTGCTCGGCCAGGGTGGGCTGGCTGATGCGCGGCAGCAGGCGGAGCACGGCGTTGACGTCGCCCTGCACCAGGTCGCCGAGCTTGAGGCCGCGCAGCTCGCCGGAGCCGGGGCGGCGCAGGGTGATGCTTGCGACCTTGGTTTTGCCGCGCACGACGGGGGCGACGAGTTCGATGGGCTTGCTGTAGACGGCTTGGGACATGGGGTGGCTCCTTCGGCGATAGGTGCTGGCCAGCGGCGCGGGTGCGCCGAGGCCAGCTTCGGGGGTGGGTTATGCGGGTTACAGGCCGATGGCCTTGCGCTGCTCGGCGAGGCGGTCGACATCGCCCACCATGAACACCATGCCGAGCAGGTCGATCTCCACTTCGACGTTGCCTTCGACGATCAGCTTGTAATAGGTGCAGGTGGTGGTGATGGTGTGCTCGGTTTCTTCGCCGGTTTCGCCGTCGCCGAAGCTGTAGGTTTCGTGGCGGCCGCGGGCGATGACCTCGACGGAAATGACCGTGCCGTCGTCGTCGCGCTGGTAGGCGCCGGACCAGCGCAGGCCGACGCCGCTGGCATTGGTGATGCCGAACTGGCGGATGCTGATCAGGTCCAGCCCGCCGATGGTCCATTCGATCTGCAGGCCGTCGTCGCTGTGGCCGAGGTCGACCTTGACCGGGCCGTCCATGCCGGCGCCGCGCCAGGCTTCCATCTTGCGGGCCAGGTCGGGGAGGGTCACGGTCTTGGCGACGCCCTGGTAGCTGTTGGCGTCGTTGAACATGTTCATGTTCTTGAGTTTGCGGGGCATGGCCATGGTCAGGCGCTCCTATGCTGGTTGGCCGATCAGGCGTTGATGCGGGCGGCGAAGTCGACCAGGTAACGGTCGGTGATGCGCTGGCGGAACATGAGGTTTTCCAGCGGCGGCACGGGGGTGTAGTCGTAGTCCAGGTAGAGCTTGCCGGCCTTGAGGGTGGTGGGGTCGTTGGCGGCTTCGTCGTACCAGCACTGGCCGTCGATGATGTAGCCGGCGTTCTTCAGCTCGCGGAACTTGGCGTTGACGCCTTCGACGATGTCGCGCACCAGGGACGGGTGCATGGGCTTGTCGACGGCCCATAGGTGCGCCTCGGCGATGGTGTCGGCCAGCACCTGGGCGGTGCGGGTGTAGTTCTCGAAGGCGAACAGCGGGTCGTCGCTGCAGGTGCGCGAGCCCCAGAAGCGGAAGCCGCCTTCGCGGATAAGGGTGGTGACTTCGTTCTCGTTGAGGTAGCCGGCGTCGGTGGCGGGGTTCTGCAGATCCCAGAACACGTCCTTGCTAATGCCGGTGACGCCGTTGACCGGGATGTTGGAGAGCGTCTTGTGCCAGCCGACTTGCTCGTCGAGCTTGGCGCGCAGGCCGAGGGCGCGGGCGACCGCCGGGGCGACGGCATTGGCGCTGGCGACGGTGTCCCACTCGATGAAGTCGGGCCAGATGACCATGAGCTCGCGGGCGCCGAAGTTGTCGCGGTAGGCGACGGCTTCTTCCTTGGTGGCGCAGCCCCAGGCGGAGACGTAGGCGAAGGCGCGCAGGCTCTGGGCGATGCTGACCAGCTCGGTGGCGACCGGCAGGGCATCCAGCCCCGGGCAACCGAGAATGCGCGGGGTGACGCCGAGCTTGGTCTTGGCGGTGAGCAGGGCCTTGAGGCCGGTGTATTGCCCCTCGGCGGTGACGGTGCCGATGACCTTGCTGTTCTGGTCGGCCTGCTTGGCAGCGTCGTCGGCGCCTTCGCCGTCGGCCACGCGCACCACGACGGTGACGGGGCTGGCGTTGTCGGCGATGGCGTCCAGCGCCTTGGCCAGGGTGCCCTGGGTGCCGGCCTTGCCGATGGCGCTGAGCACGTCGGTGAGCAGCACGGGGGTGTTGAGCGGGAAGAAGGCCGCGTCGGCATCCGAGGCGGTGGCCACCAGGCCCACGACGGCGGTGGCGATGGTGCGAATGGGGCGGGTGCCCTCATTGATTTCGATGACGCGGACGCCGTGGTGGTAGTCGGTGGCCATGGGCTGCAGCTCCTGGGCTTGCGGTGATCCAGTGAGCCTTGAGGGTGCCGCGCGCGCGCAAGGGGCGCGAGCGGCGGGGGCTGTAGCGGGGGGCGGTACAGCGCGCGGTAACTATTGATTTAATCAATCGAGATGTCCGAGCTGTATAGAAAGGGAAAAGGGCACAGCCTTAGAGACAATGCTCTAATCGGATGAAATCAACGGTAGGTGAGCGAGCTTTGAAAACAGCACTGTATCTAGGGGTGAGTCTTCTGCTCTGCTGGGGGCTCTGGCGGTATTCGCAACCATTGGCGATCCAGGTGCGTCGATGGATTTCCTATGCTGCGATCTGCATTAGCTTGGTGATGGCCTTCGCAATAGGGACGGTAACGCATGTCGTACTGCCAGGGTTTGGCTCTTTGGGGCTAGGAGCTGCCTCTGGTGCAGTGGTGGGCCTGCTCCTGTGGATGATTGTTGGCCCGATAGGCGTGGTTCCGCTTGGTATCGGAGTTGGTTTGTGGGGCATGGTTGGTGCGACCACGTCGTTATCAGTGCTTGGTAGTCTGGTCGGAGGAACTGGTCTTAAAACGTCCTTTGTGCCCTATGTACCTATGGTTGTTTGGCTGCCAATCCTAGTTACCGGATTACTAATCAAGAGAGGCGTCAAGAAACAGATGGAGATTGACAAACTGAGCGAAACGCCAGTGAAGCCAACATAAATGCACCTGCCCAGCGGTTAATCAACGCCAACAGAAAATCCCGACCTTGGTCGGGATTTTTCGTTATGAGGCTTACCGGGTTACTAAGTAGCGTTGTTGCCGATGCCGACGACGGTGGCCGCAATGGCGGCGATGGTCTGGGCGGCGAGTTGCTGGGCCTGCTCGACCTCGCCAGCGGCCATGAGAACGCGGATGTGTTCCTTGGCGGCCAGGCGCACTTCGCGCAGTTGCACCAGGGCGGCGGTGTACTGGGCGGCCTCGGCGAGGATGTTTTCCGCGGCCTGCTGGGGCGTGCGGCCGTTTATGGCCCAGGCGGCGACCATGGGCGGCACGTCGCCCAGGTAGCCGGCGGCGGCGAAGGCCTCGGCCTCGATGCGGGCGCGGTCGTATTCCACG
>NZ_AVOF01000584.1:0-1258 GCF_000465935.2 Pseudomonas sp. EGD-AK9 | reverse complement strand
CACAGCCAGTGGCCGTCGGCGTGCTTGAACCGGTATTCCACCTGATAGCCGTCGCTGCGCCCCTTCATATGCTCGACCAGGGCGCGGCGCAGCGTCGGCAGGTCGTCCGGGTGCAGGCGCGGGGTCAGGTCGCGCAGCATCACCTGCACCTGCTCGGCGTCCAGGCCGAACAGCTCGCGCAGGTGCGAGTGGTGCACCTGGTCGCTTTCCAGATCCCAGTCCCACAGGCCCAGTTCGCTGGCCTCCAGGGCCAGGGCCAGGCGTGCCTGGCTCTTGCCCAGGGCGTGGGTCGCCTCGTCCAGTTCCAGGGTGCGCTCGGCCACGCGCATTTCCAGCTCGCCATGGGCGCCGCGCAGCTCGCGCTCGGCACGCCGGCGCTGCTCCACCTCGCGCGCCAGCTCCTCGTTGAGGCCCTCGGCGCGCAGCTTGGCGTGCTCCAGGTTGGCGATCAGCGCCTGGTTGTGAAAACGCTGCAGCAGGCTGCGCTGGACCAGGCGGTTGACCTGCCAGGCCACCACCAGCAAGGCCAGCGAGAGGATCACGCCGAGCCCGCCCCAGCCGCGCTGCAGGTTGTTGCCTTCGGCCAGCAGGAAGGTCACCGAGGGCAGCAGGCAGGGCAAGGCGAAGGTGAGGAAGGCCGGTAGGCTGACGGCGTAGGCGACGCTGGCGGAGAGGATCGCCGCGGCGATCAGGCCATAGAGCAGCGCCTGCTGATAGAAGGCATCGGCCGGCACCAGGACGATGGCGGCGAAGGCCAGGGTCAGCCCCGAGGCGCCGGCGCCAAACAGGAAACGCCGGCGCCAGTGGGCTTCGGCCTGGCGGCTGGGCAGCGCGGCGTCGAAGGCCTTGACCTGCACCAGGCGCAGCAACACCAGCAGCACCATCCAGCCCAGCCAGGCGGCCAGCAGCGGCGCGCGCTGCTCGCTCCATAACAGGAACGCACAGGCCAGGCCGGTGAGCAGCATCAACAGGGTGGGCAGGCGCGAGCCCTGGTAGAGCAGGCGGGTACGTTCGACGGCGATATCCGTGGCGAACAGCTGTTCGGCCGCGTACGGATCCAGCGTCACTTCAGGGACTACGGCGCTAGTGGTGGCGGTCATAGGCGATTTTCTTGTAATGGTGCCTAGGCGTCGCGGCAGAATACCCGAGACAGACGCATCGCCCAACCAAGATGTGACCAATTTCACCCGCTCGCGCCTAACTTTCGACGGGCCGTCCGCGCCGCCGCCGCCGAAATGCGCGCGCGCATCGAGCAGAT
>NZ_AVOF01000583.1:0-1260 GCF_000465935.2 Pseudomonas sp. EGD-AK9 | reverse complement strand
TATATGACGCGCGACATGCTTTTGCCGTCATCATCTGCTCTCTTTCATCCTGCTCTTCAAACTCATCAGGCAGAAGAAGCTGCTTTCTGGCAGGGCGGCTTTTTTTCTGTAAGTACAAATAAACCGCAGACGCCGCAACAAACAGAATAAAGGGGGTGAGGTTTAATTCAAATACCATCCCGCCGCTCTTTGTGCCGAAAAAAGATGCTATGCCTTCTGAGGCTTCAAAGTATGAAATCAGCGTCCAGCATGCAAGGCCAAATAAAACAAGGTGAAAAGCTGCTTTTGTTTTCATGCTCATCTTAGTTTTCCTCCTCTAACCAAAAGACATCCTCCATTTTCATGGAGAAGGCTTTGCAGATTTTCAGTGCTAACAGCAGTGAGGGAACATAATCGCCTTTTTCAATAGCTGCCACAGTCTGTCTTGTGACGCCGACCGTTTCTCCGAGTTTTTCCTGAGAATAGCCGAAGCGTGCCCTCAGCTCTTTTACTTTATTTTTCATCATGACGTCTGTCCCCTTCACAATCTCGATTGATTATATTGTATAGTATACTTAACATTATGTAAATGGAACTTAACAACTTTACAAAAAGATAACTTTTTTTCGACAAAATTTTTATATTCCCTTGACGAAAAATAAATAAACATGTAATATAAAAAAAGTCAGAGCGGTACTGTTACTGACAATCACAAATGCGGGTGTAGTTTAGTGGTAAAACCTCAGCCTTCCAAGCTGATGTCGTGAGTTCTATTCTCATCACCCGCTCCATACATACGTTATTAACGCAGTGTTTCGTTTCTCAGATAAACGAAGTATTGCGTTTTTTTATGTAAAAAAGAACACGGTATTCGTGTTCTTTTACGTAAGCCAATGTACTGTATGGGTGCCGCCGTGAATTTGTTCAAACATTTTCGTTAATGATGATAAGAGGTTAACAGCGCTGCTTTTCTCAATCGATGGCGGGAAAAAAATGATTTGCAGCATATTCTTAGTCTCGTTTGAAACGGGATAGTGGTTGACGCTGTTTTTGAAATCGCCAAAAATGCCGTTTTCATCAGAGAAAAGCAATATGTTTTCTTTTTCTCCCAATGAGATCCGGACCGGCTCATGAAGCTTTCCGGCATCATAAATCATAATAGGCAGAGAATATTTTAATGCGAAAAAATCGATTGTGTCATGGGCCGAGTCTTTACTTTCCATGAATTGTTCTTTAGATATTGGGACCAGCATGTCCTCCATTGGGGTTGTTTCTCCCTCA
>NZ_AVOF01000582.1:0-1264 GCF_000465935.2 Pseudomonas sp. EGD-AK9 | reverse complement strand
AGGCGCAACTCGTCCAGGCCCATGAACTCGGTCACCTCCAGCGCCGCGCGCAGGTGGCCGATATGCACCGGATTGAAGGTGCCGCCGAGCAGGCCGATGCGTCGGGCGGCGCTGCCCCGGGCGTCGTCAGGCTTGGCCATCAGGTGCGAATATGTCCGTCGCCGAAGACCACGTACTTCTCGCTGGTCAGGCCCTCCAGGCCGACCGGACCGCGGGCGTGCAGCTTGTCGGTGGAGATGCCGATCTCCGCGCCCAGGCCGTACTCGAAACCATCGGCGAAACGTGTCGAAGCGTTGACCATCACCGAGGCGGAGTCCACCTCGGTGAGAAAACGCCGCGCATCGCTGAAGTTCTCGGTGATGATGGCGTCGGTATGCTGCGAGCCATAGTGGTTGATGTGCTCGATGGCCGCCTCCAGCGAATCGACGACGCGAATCGCCAGGATCGGCGCGTTGTACTCGGCGAACCAGTCGTCCTCGCTGGCCACCAGCACGTCGCTGCCGAGCAGCTCGCGGGTGGCTGCGTCGCCACGCAGCTCGACGCCCTTGTCGCGGTAGATGGCGGCCAGCGGCGGCAGCACGCGGGCGGCGATATCCTTGTGCACCAGCAGGGTTTCCATGGCGTTGCACGGCGAATAGCGCTGGGTCTTGGCGTTGTCGCAGACGCGAATGGCCTTGTCGAGATCGGCAGCCACATCGACATAGACGTGGCAGACGCCGTCCAGATGCTTGATCACCGGCACCTTGGCATCACGACTGATGCGCTCGATCAGGCCCTTGCCGCCGCGCGGCACGATCACGTCGACGAATTCCGGCATGGCGATCAGTTCGCCCACCGCGGCGCGGTCGGTGGTTTCCACCACCTGCACGCAGGCGGCCGGCAGACCGGACTCGGCCAGGCCCTGCTGGATGCAGGCGGCGATGGCGCGGTTGGAGTGGATCGCCTCCGAGCCGCCACGCAGGATGGTGGCATTGCCGGACTTCAGGCACAGGCTGGCGGCGTCGATGGTCACATTGGGCCGCGACTCGTAGATGATGCCGATCACCCCCAGCGGCACGCGCATCTTGCCGACCTGGATGCCGGACGGCAGGTAGCGCATGTCACGGATCTCGCCGATCGGGTCGGGCAAGGTCGCCACCTGGCGCAGGCCTTCGATCATGCCGTCGATCACCGCCGGCGTCAGCGCCAGGCGGTCGAGCATGGCCGGCTCCAGGCCACTGGCGCGGCCGGCGACCAGGTCCAGTTCGTTGGCGGCGGAAAGCTC
>NZ_AVOF01000581.1:0-1273 GCF_000465935.2 Pseudomonas sp. EGD-AK9 | reverse complement strand
CTGCGCGAGCAGCTGGCGGCGCAACTGGCCGACTGCGCCGACGAGGAGGCGCTGGGCCGCTGCCTGCGGCGTTTCCGCAACCGCCAGCAGCTGCGCATCATCTGGCGCGACATCAGCCGCCAGGCGCCGCTGAGCGAAACCTGCCGCGACCTCTCCGACCTGGCCGACGCCAGTATCGACCTGGCCTACCACTGGCTCTACCCGCGCCACAGCGCGCAGTTTGGCACGCCCATCGGCCGGCGCAGCGGCCAGGCGCAGCACATGGTGATTCTCGGCATGGGCAAGCTCGGCGCCTTCGAGCTCAACCTGTCCTCGGACATCGACCTGATCTTCGGTTACCCGGAAGGCGGCGAGACCGAGGGGGTCAAGCGGCCGCTGGACAACCAGGAGTTCTTTATCCGTCTCGGGCAAAAGCTCATAAAAGCCCTGGACGCCATCACCGTCGACGGCTTCGTGTTTCGCACCGATATGCGCCTGCGCCCCTACGGCTCGAGTGGCGCGCTGGTGTTCAGCTTCAACGCGCTGGAGCAGTACTACCAGGACCAGGGCCGCGACTGGGAGCGCTACGCCATGATCAAGGCGCGCGTGGTCGGCGGCGACCAGGCCGCCGGCGCCGAGCTGCTGGAGATGCTGCGGCCCTTCGTCTACCGGCGCTACCTGGATTTCTCCGCCATCGAGGCGCTGCGCGCGATGAAGCTGCTGATCCAGCAGGAGGTGCGGCGCAAGGGCATGAGCGAGAACATCAAGCTCGGCGCCGGCGGCATCCGCGAGATCGAGTTCATCGCCCAGGCCTTCCAGCTGATTCACGGCGGGCGCGACCTCAGCCTGCAGCAGCGGCCGCTGCTCAAGGTGCTGGCGACCCTGGAGGGGCAGGGCTATCTGCCGCCGGCGGTGGTGGCGGAGATGCGCGAGGGCTATGAGTTCCTGCGCTACACCGAACATGCCCTGCAGGGCATCGGCGACCGGCAGACGCAGATGCTGCCGGCCGACGCGCGCGACCAGGCGCGGGTGGCGACCATCATGGGCTTCGCCGATTGGGCGAGTTTCCATGAGCGCCTGATGCACTGGCGCGGACGCATCGAATGGCACTTCCAGCAGGTGATCGCCGACCCCGACGAGGACGAGGCGCAGGGCGGCGAGGCCTGCGTCGGCGCCGAATGGCTGCCGCTGTGGGAGGAGGCGCTGGACGAGGAGGGCGCCTGTCGCCAGCTGCAGGAGGCGGGTTTTGCCGAGCCGGCCACCGCGCTCAAGCGCCTCGGCGACCTGCGCAACG
>NZ_AVOF01000580.1:0-1278 GCF_000465935.2 Pseudomonas sp. EGD-AK9 | reverse complement strand
GGCTGCAGCAGGCCAACGCCAACGCCCGCGCCGCCGGCGACCACCAGGCCCTGGCCGAGGTGGAGCGCGCCTACGCGCGCTTCGACGCGCTGCTGGCCAAGCCGCTGACGGTGCGCCGCGAGCTGCTCAAGAGCGACGCCCTCGGCCAGGCCGAGGAGGCCCTGCGCGAACGCATCAACGCCCTGCAGAACCGCTACGTCGCCGCCGTCGACGAGGCCGAGGCGAGCACCCGCCAGCGCGCCTGGCTGATCGCCGGCCTGCTCGGTCTGATCGGCCTGGCCGTGCTGCTGATCGGCTTCGTCACCGCGCATAGCCTGGCGCAGCGCTTCGGCCGGCCGATCGAGGCGCTGGCGCGCGCCGCCGACCAGATCGGCCAGGGCGACTTCCAGGTCACCCTGCCGCTCTCGCCGCTGCCGGAAATGGCCGCCCTGAGCCGCCGCTTCGGCCTGATGGCCGAGGCCCTGCGCCAGTTCCAGGCGACCAACGTCGAGGCCCTGGTGGGCCAGCAGCGGCGCCTGCAGGCGGTGCTCGACAGCATCGATGACGGCCTACTGATCCTCGACCGCCAGGGCCGCCTGGAGCACGGCAACCCGGTGGCGCAGCGTCAGCTGGGCTGGGACGCAGTGCCCAGGGGCCAGTCGCTCGGCCAGGCGCTGCAACGGGCGGACCTGGACGAGCAGCTGCAGCTGGTGCTGGCCGGAGTCAGCCCGCAGCGCGCGCCGGACGACCTGGCCATCGAGGCCGCCGGCGAGACCCGCCTGCTGGCCTACAGCCTGACGCCGGTGTGCCACGAGCAGGGGCCGCTGCTCGGCGCGGTGATGGTGCTGCGCGACGTCACCGAACAGCGCGCCTTCGAGCGCGTGCGCCGCGAGTTCGTCCTGCGCGCCTCGCACGAGCTGCGCACCCCGGTCACCGGCATGCACATGGCCTTCGCCCTGCTGCAGGAACGCCTGCACTTCGCCGCAGGCAGCCGCGAGGCCGACCTGCTGCGCACCGTCGACGAGGAGATGCAGCGCCTGCTGCGCCTGATCAACGATCTGCTGAATTTCTCCCGCTACCGGAACGGCCTGCAGCAGCTGGAACTGGCGCCCTGCGACGCCGCCGAACTGCTGCGCCAGGCGCAGCAGCGCTTCGCCGCCCAGGCCGCCGAACGCGAGATCGACCTGGGCCTGCAGCTGCACGAGCCGCTGCCGCGCCTGCGCGCCGACCGCCTGCAGCTGGAGCGGGTGCTGGACAACCTGCTCGGCAACGCCCTCGACGCCACAGCCACCCGGGCGG
>NZ_AVOF01000579.1:0-1282 GCF_000465935.2 Pseudomonas sp. EGD-AK9 | reverse complement strand
AGCTGGCGGCGCTCGCCGCCGAGCGCGGCCTGGGCTTTCTCGATGCGCCGGTGTCCGGCGGCCAGGCCGGCGCGGTCAACGGCGTGCTGACGGTGATGGTCGGCGGCGAGGCCCAGGCCTATGCCAGCGCCGAGCCGGTGATCCAGAGCTACGCGCGGATGATCCGTCTGATGGGCGCTGCCGGCAGCGGCCAGCTGACCAAGATGGTCAACCAGATTTGCATCGCCGGCCTGGTGCAGGGGCTGTCCGAGGCGCTGCATTTCGCCCAGCGCGCCGGTCTCGACGCGCACGGCGCGATGGAGGTGATCAGCAAGGGCGCGGCGCAGTCCTGGCAGCTGGAAAATCGCCACAAGACCATGCTGGCCGGCGAATTCGACTTCGGCTTCGCCGTGGACTGGATGCGCAAGGACCTGTCGATTCTGCTCGACGAGGCGCGGCGCAATGGCGCGCAGTTGCCGGTGACCGCACTGGTCGACCAGTTCTACGCCGAGGTGCAGGCCATGGGCGGCGGACGCTGGGATACTTCCAGCCTGCTGGCGCGCTTGCAGCGCGGCCGCTGATCGCGAAAGGCCTCGACTGGCGGCGCGCGCGAAATTAGCATCGCCGCCGTTCTATCCGCATGTCGAGGTTTGTCATGGACTGTCGTGCAGGCTGCGGTGCCTGTTGCATCGCGCCTTCCATCAGCTCGCCGATTCCCGGAATGCCCCAGGGCAAGCCGGCCGGCGTGCGTTGCATCCATCTGTCCGCCGAGCATCTCTGTGCCCTGTTCGGACGCCCGGAGCGGCCGGCGGTGTGCGTCGGCTTCAGCGCCGACGAACAGGTCTGCGGCGATAGCCGCGAGGCCGCCATCCGTCTGCTGGGGTGGCTGGAACAGGCCACGGCGGTGCCCTGAACGCTGGGAGTGTCGATGAAGGGAGGCGTGCGAGGCGCTCTGCTGGGCCTGCTGCTGTTGGTCGCGAGCGCGCCGGCCGCGGAGCTGCAATGGCGGTTGGCCCGGGAGGAGGGCGGTGTGCGCGTGTACCTGGCCGAGGTGTCGGGTTCGCGCTACCAGGCCTATCGCGGCGTGGTCGTCCTGCGCACGGATATGCCGACCCTGCTCGCCCTGCAGGAGGACGTCGCCGCCTCCTGCGCCTGGATCTACGCCTGCAGCGAGCAGCGCCTGCTCGGCAGCGAAGGCGCGCTGAGCTGGATCTACAGCCGTTACGCCACGCCCTGGCCGGTGACGCCGCGCGATTCGGTGCTGCAGGTCGCCACCGAGGTCGGCGCCGACGGCAGCGTCACC
>NZ_AVOF01000578.1:0-1283 GCF_000465935.2 Pseudomonas sp. EGD-AK9 | reverse complement strand
ATAATCCAATAGATATAATCCGTCCTCAGTTTCATAGAGACAGTCAATGATACCCTGCACTAAAAGCGGCTCATCTGCCTCCTGTGCATCAGGATAGATCTCCTTGGCCGGAAGCGCTAAGCTGAATGGTATTTCCCTGTCCTTCCACTTTGCGCCGATCAGCTGTCCGCCGATTTCCGTATGGAAAAATTGCACGATTTCTTCTATATCAATAGCGTCTTTTTGTTCTTCAGTGAGAAGCTCTTTTTCATAAAGCCTGTGAACCGTCTGCTCAGCTTCTTCTATCGACGGCACATGTGACAGCGGGATATGCTGCATAACCGTATGCATGGCAGTCCCTTTCTCTGCCGCTGTCAGGCCTTTTTTCATCATAAAAGCGGGACGTCTGTACAGAATGCTTCCATCAGCCGGTTTTACAGGGGCCCTGCCGCTGTATTCATCCTCGTACTCTCTTTTTCTTTTGATCTCAGAAACCGATTGCTTTGTCCGAATTTGCGTCACCTCGTGATGCGGGTATGTCCAGCTCAGCTGCTCGCGGGCTTTTTCATCAAACGCAAACGAGCCGGGAACTGGTTCACCTCGGCGGATCGCTTCTAGGCGCTCGCTTTTTTCTTCCATTCTTTCTTCCAGATCATCATCAAGCAAATCATAGGAATGGATCATTTGAACGGCAAAACGAGCCGGGTGATCTGAGATGTCAGCGTGTGCTGGCACACCAGCCAAATCCCCCAAGTCTCTGTGCCTGGCAAGAGCCGGGCCGATGAAATCTAGATACGTTTTCGCCTGATAGCGGTCAAATTCCGGCATAAGCCAATCAGTTTGGGACGCGGATGCCTGCCATTTTGCAAGCTGTTTCTGATGATCCTTACATGAGCCAATCAGAAACAGCTTTTCCTTCGCTCTCGTTAATGCAACATAGAGCACACGCAATTCCTCTGACAGCAGCTCCCTGCGCATTTTTTTCTTCATCGCAATGAGCGGAAGTGTCGGATAGCTGATGCGTAATTGCGGATGAATATACTTCGTGCCAAATCCGAGCTCCTTATCCAGCAGGTACGATTTATTTAAATCCATCATGTTGAAATTCCGGCCGAGACCTGCTGCAAACACGACTGGAAATTCGAGCCCTTTGCTGCTGTGGATCGTCATTAAGCGGACAACATCCTCCTGCTCGCTGAGCGCTCTCGCCGTACCAAGATCATCGCCCCGCTCCTGCATGCGTTCGATAAACCGCAGGAAACGGAACAAGCCGCGAAATGCCGTTGATTCATATTGACGCGCCC
>NZ_AVOF01000577.1:0-1291 GCF_000465935.2 Pseudomonas sp. EGD-AK9 | reverse complement strand
CACCGGCAGGCGCACGCTGAACACCGAGCCCTGCCCCGGCGCGCTGTGCAGGCTGATGTCGCCGTCCATCGCCAGCACCAGCTGGCGGGTGATGGCCAGGCCCAGGCCGGTGCCGCCGAAGCGCCGGCTGGTGGAGCCGTCGATCTGCTGGAAGGCCTGGAAGATCTGCTCGTGCTGCGCCGGGTCGATGCCGATGCCGGTGTCGCGCACGCTGAAGCTGAGCAGCTCGCGACCGTCGTCCAGGCGTTCCTCCCAGCTCACGGTGAGGCTGACCTCGCCCTGCTCGGTGAACTTCAGCGCGTTGGACAGCAGGTTGCGCAGGATCTGGTGCAGGCGCACGCGGTCGGTGTGAATCACCCGCGGCACCCCGGCGTCGAGCTGGGTGTGCAGGCGCAGGCCCTTGAGCTCGGCCATCGGCCGCAGGCTGGCGTCCAGTTCGACCAGCACGTCCTGCATGTTCAGCGGCTCCAGTTTGAGCTGCATGCGCCCGGACTCGACCTTGGCCAGGTCCAGCACGTCGTTGATCAGCTGCAGCAGGTCGCTGCCGGCGCGGTGGACGATATCGGCGTGCTTGGCCTGCTTCTCGGTAAGGTTGCCGGCCAGGTTCTGCCGCAGCTGGTCGCTCAGGATCAGGATGCTGTTGAGCGGCGTGCGCAGCTCGTGGGACATGTTGGCGAGGAACTCGGACTTGTAGCGGTTGGCCAGCAGCAGCTGCTCGGCCTGCTCGCGCAACTTGTGCTCGGCCGCCTTGCGCTCGCTGATGTCGATGATCACCGCCTGCACCAGGGTCTCGCTGCCGCTGCGGATCGGCGACAGGCCCACCTCCAGGGGAATCATCCGCCCTTCGCGGTGCTGGCCGAACAGCTCGCGGTTGCCGCCCATGCGCCGCGGTTCCGGCAGCGCCTGGTAGCCGCGGCGCATGGCCACGTGACTGCCGCGCAGGGCGCTGGGCAGGAGCATCTCCACCGGCTCGCCGAGCAGCAGCTGCCGCTCGTAGCCGAACAGCAGTTCGGTCTGGCGGTTGACCATGGCGATGCGGCCCAGGCTGTCGACCAGCAGGATGGCGTTGGGCGAGGCCTCGACCACCAGGCGGAAACGCTCCTCGGCGCCCTTGCGTGCGCGCAGGTCGACCAGGTTGAGCAGGTAGTCGGCGTCGCCGCCCTCGCGCAGGCGGCTGAGACTGAGGCTGACCGGAATCGTCTCGCCGCGCTGGCTGCGCGCCTGCAGCTCGTCGCCCTCGGCCAGCTGCGCCTGCAGCGTCGGCAGCGCATCGACCGCCGGCAGAAAACGC
>NZ_AVOF01000576.1:0-1292 GCF_000465935.2 Pseudomonas sp. EGD-AK9 | reverse complement strand
GCGGGCGCTGCGCCTGTTCCTGCGCGGGCCGGGGGCGACCAAGGCGGGCGGCGCCGGGGTGCTCAGCTACCTGCTGTTCGAGCCCGGCTACTGCAGCGAGCTGATCGAGCTGGGCTACCAGGACGCCATGGCGCGCAAGGCCGACCTGTGCGCCTTTCTCGGCCTGGCCGAGGTGGCGCAGCCGGCCTGACACTGCGCCGGATCAGGCCAGCACGCCGTCGCGGAAATCGCGCAGGGCCTGCTCGATCTCCTCGCGGCTGTTCATCACGAACGGGCCGTACTGCACGATGGGCTCGTGCAGCGGCGTGCCGGCGATCAGCAGCACCCGTGCGCCCTGGGCGCTGGCCAGATGCAATTCACCCGCGTCGGACAGCCGCACCAGGCGTCCGGCGCTGACGGGTTGCGCGCCGGCCTCGGGCAGTTCGAGCAAGCCTTCATAGACGTACAGCATCACCCGCTGGCCGTCGGCCAGGCGCGGGGCGATCCGGCTGCCGGGCGGCAGGTGCAGGTCGAACAGCTGCGGCTGGGTGTGCGGGCGCTGCACGGCGCCGGCCTGGCGGAGCTGGCCGTCGTCGAACTGGCCGGCGATCACCACCACCTCGACGCCGCCTGCCGTGGTCAGGCGCGGAATCTCCTCGGCCGGAATATCGCGGTAGCCGGGGTCGCCCAGTTTGTCCCTGGCCGGCAGGTTGAGCCACAGCTGGAAACCGCGCATGGCGCCGGACTCCTGTTCGGGCATCTCGCTGTGGACGATGCCGCGCGCGGCGGTCATCCACTGCACGCCGCCCGTGCCGAGCAGGCCGACGTTGCCCAGGTGGTCCTCATGGCGCATGCGTCCTTCGAGCATATAGGTGATGGTCTCGAAGCCGCGGTGCGGGTGCGGCGGGAAGCCGGCGATGTAGTCGTCCGGGTCGCTGCTGGAGAACTCGTCGAGCATCAGGAAGGGATCGAAGCGCTCCAGGCCGGGGCCACCGATCACCCGGTTGAGGCGCACGCCGGCGCCGTCCGAGGCCGGCTGGCCGGGTTGGATGCTGAGGATGCGGCGGGCTTGGATCATGGTGTGGACTCCGTCGGTCGAGGCGATGGAGATCATGCTACGCCGATCTTGTCGATCAAATGCCGCAAGTTTTGCGGGCTATTGATCGATCTTTTCGATGTTTCAGTGGGCGGGGCAGGGGCTGGCCGGGCGGCTTTCGCCGGGCAGTTCGAAGTCCTCGATCAGCTGGCAGATGGCCTGGCCGTCGGCCGCGCATTGCGGCCGCGCGGCCCAGTCGGCGAGGGCGCGCTGCATC
>NZ_AVOF01000575.1:0-1295 GCF_000465935.2 Pseudomonas sp. EGD-AK9 | reverse complement strand
CGGTGCAGCTGTACTGCGTGAACCTGTCCGGTATTCGCGCTGTGCGCGCCGCCGAGGAGATCGACCCGGCCTACGCCGCCGGCCTGCGCGAGGCCAGGGCGGCCGGCGTGGAAGTGCTGGCCTACGGCGCCGAGATCAGCCCCGCAGGTATCGCCCTGATGCGCCGGCTGGAGGTGTTGGCGTAGGCCGGACATGGTGCAGCCTTGTCTGGCACGGGAATGTGGCGACGGTGGACAAGCCTGCGGCATGTCCACCCTAGGCCTCTATCCAGATACCTTCGGCGTCCTCGCGGCACTCGATGGCCTGCAGCGCCTGCCCGGCGCAGGGCCCGGCGACGCATTCGCCGGAGTCGATCAGAAACAGCGCGCCGTGGGTGGCGCACTGGATCAGGCTGCCGCTGTCGTCGAGAAAGCGGTCCGCCTGCCACTCCAGCGGCACGCCGCGGTGCGGGCAGCGATTGAGGTAGGCATGCACGCGGCCGTCCTTGCGCACGGCGAGCAGGTTCAACTGGTCGAGCAGAAAGCCCCGGCTCTGGCCTTCGGCCAGCTCGCTCGGGGCGCATAGGCGGATCATCGCGGTCTCCGTTTCAGGTGGCGCGATTATCCCGCAGGAAGAAAGGGGGCGCATCCCTGCGCCAAGCAGAACCGCAGAACTGCCAGGACGCCGGGGCGCGTAAGCTGCGCCCTGGCTTGCTGTAGTAGTGGCCGCCGGTTGCCGGTAGACGATGCTTTCCGCCCAGTCGAGCGCGCCGCTGGCGTCCTGGGCCTGGAAGCGATGGTCGAACGACAGGCGCTGGCGCTCGTTGCTTTCGCGGGCGTCGTGTGAGCGGGGCAGGTGGCCGTGCCCTGGTTGATGCGGCTGTCGATGTCCTCTTCGCGCTCCAAGCGCTCGGCGGTCAGGCCCAGGCGGTGGCCGCCCTGCAGCTGCTGCAGCAGCTAGCAGGCGCTGTCCAGCGAGGCGCTGCTGGCGCTAGACCCGACCCTGCAGGTCGGCGGCCTCGGCTCGCGCGTGCCGGATGGGCTGGCGATGCTGGCCGCGGGCTTTTATCCTGCCAGCCAACCTCAGACCGCCGAAGCCCAGCGCCAGCCATGACTCCCACCCTTCAAGCACGCCCATTGTTCATCGCCCTGGGCCTGTTGCTCGCGCTCGCACTCTGGCTGTCGCTGGCCCTGGGGCCGGTCAGCCTGGCGCTGGGCGATACCCTGCGGGCGGCCTTGCGCCTGCTCGGTCTGCCCCTGGCCGGCGACGCGGCGGTCGAGCAGGCCGAGCTGATCCTGGCGCAGATCCGCATGCCG
>NZ_AVOF01000574.1:0-17272 GCF_000465935.2 Pseudomonas sp. EGD-AK9 | reverse complement strand
AATGGGCGCCCTCCAGCTGGAAACGCACCACGCCCTCGCCGACCTCCGGCAGGCCGACCACCCGCCCCTCCAGCCACAAGGTGCGGCCGTCCAGCGCCGGCGCCAGGCGATCGTCCAGGGCCCACTGCGCCGAACAGCAGGCCCAGGCCAGGCCGAGCAGAAAGCAGCCGATGAAATAGAGCCGCGAGAGCAACAACAGCAGCCCGGCGCCGGCCAGCAGCGCCAGCAGCCATCCCGGCGGCAACTGCGGCAGAAATCGCAGCGACAGCAAGCCCGCGGCCAGCGCCAACATCCCTGTGCGCATGCTCATTCCCTCGTCCGAAAGCGCCTGGCAAACCCTTGCAGCGCTCACCCGCTGTCACAATCTTAAGAAAGCGAACGGTCATGAATCTGTGCATAATACCGGCGCTTCAGCCTGCCCAGAGACTCTTCATGCCGCGTCGTTTATTTAAGCGCTACATGCCCCATCCCGACAGCATCAAGGGCAACAAATCCCTGCGCTTTCTCGGCAGCCTGATCCACGACCCCAACCTCTGGCACCTCAACCGCCATTCGGTGGCCCGCGCCATGGCCATCGGCCTGTTCTGGGCGATGATCCCCATGCCCATGCAGATGCTCGCCGCTGCCGCCGTCGCCATCCCGCTGCGGGCCAATCTGCCGATCTCCATCGGCCTGGTGTGGCTGACCAACCCGATCACCATGCCGCCGGTGTTCTACTGCACCTACAAGCTCGGCGCCTGGATCACCCAGACCCCGGCGATGAAGATGCCCAGCCACCTGAGCCTGGAGTGGATCACCGCCGAGCTGGCCATCCTGTGGAAGCCGCTGCTGATCGGCTCGTTCGTCTCCGGCCTGGTGCTCGCCGTTCTGGGCTATGTGCTGACCATGCTCTACTGGCGCTGGTGGGTGCAGCACAGCTGGCGCAAGCGCCAGGAAAATCGACGCCAGCGCGAGCAGCGTTGAGCTAGAAAAAAAGCCGTCGGATTCGACGGCTTTTTTGCTTTCACTCGTAGCGTAGCGCCTCGGCTGGCTGCACCTGCGCCGCCCGCCAGGAGGGATAGAGGGTGGCGAGAAAGCTGAGGATCAGCGCTGCCGAGCAGATCAGCGCCACGTCGAGCCACTGCAGGTCCGACGGCAGGCTGCTGATGAAGTAGACGTCCGAGCTCAGCACCTGCTGGCCGGCGAAGGATTCCAGCCAGGCCACCAGGGCGCTGACGTTGAGCGCGGCGAGCACGCCGAGCAGGGTGCCGACCAGGGTGCCGACCACGCCGATCACCGTGCCCTGGACCATGAACACCGCCATGATCTGCCGCGGCGTGGCGCCCAGGGTGCGCAGGATGGCGATGTCGCCGCCCTTGTCGGCCACCACCATGATCAGCGTGGCGATGATGTTGAACGCCGCCACCGCGACGATCAGCAGCAGCAGCAGGCCGATCATGGTCTTCTCCATCTTCATCGCGCTGAACAGGCTGCCCTGGGTGTGGGTCCAGTCGTCGGCGCGGTAGCCCTCGCCCAGTTGCGCGGCCAGCGCCGTGGATACCTGCGGCGCCTGGTACAGGTCCTGGAGCGCCAGGCGCACGCCCGGCACGCTGCCCTCCGGCAGGCGCTGCAGCGTGGCGGCGTCGGCGACGTGGATCAGCGCCAGCGAGCTGTCCAGTTCGGCGCCGACCTTGAACACCGCCGCCACGTTCAACCGCTGCATGCGCGGGGTGACGCCGCCGGGGGCACTGCTCAGCTCGGGAATGATCAGGGTCAGCTTGTCGCCCACCTGCAGGCCGAAACGCCGTGCGGTGATGTCGCCGATGACCACGCCGTATTCGCCCGGCTGCAGGTTGTCCAGGCTGCCCTGGCGGATATGCCCGGGCAGGATCGACACCTGGGCCTCTTCGGCCGGGTCGATGCCGTGGATCTGGATCGGCTGCATCACCCCGCGGTGCGAGAGCATGCCCTCCAGCTCGGCGAACGGCGCCGCCGCCAGCACCTGGGGATTGGCCAGGGCCTTGCCGGCCAGGGCGCGCCAGTCGGCGACCGGCTCGGCGCCGTAGAGCGTGGCGTGCGGCACCATGCCGAGGATGCGCGAGCTCATTTCCTTCTGGAAGCCGTTCATCACCGACAGCACCACGATCATCGCCAGCACGCCCAGGCCCAGGCCGATCATCGAGGTCAGCGAGATAAAGGAAATGAAGTGATTGCGGCGCTTGGCCCGGGTGTAGCGGGCGCCGATGAAGAGACTCAGCGGGCGGAACATCAGAGGGCCACCAGCTTGCCGTCCTGCAGGCTCAGCACGCGATCCATCTGCCGCGCCAGCTGCATGTCGTGGGTCACCACCAGAAACGCGGTGTTGGAATCGCGGCTGAGCTCGCGCATCAGCTGCTGGATGCCTTCGGCGGTGTGGTGGTCGAGGTTGCCGGTGGGCTCGTCGAGCAGCACCAACCCCGGGCGGTTGACCAGGGCGCGGGCGATGGCCACGCGCTGGCGCTCGCCGCCGGAGAGTTCGGCCGGCTTGTGATTGAGGCGATGGCCCAGACCGACCCGCTCCAGCAGTGCGGTGGCGCGCTGGCGCGCCTCGGCGATCGGCGTCTTGCCGATCAGCAGCGGCATGCAGGCGTTTTCCAGTGCGGTGAATTCGGCCAGCAGGTGATGGAACTGGTAGACGAAGCCCAGCGCGCGGTTGCGCAGCAGGCCGCGGGCCGTTTCGCTCAGCGCCGACAGCTGCTCGCCGGCCAGCCAGACGCTGCCCGCGCTGGGCGTATCCAGGCCGCCGAGCATGTTCAGCAGGGTGCTCTTGCCCGAGCCGGAGCTGCCGACGATGGCCACCCGCTCGCCGGCCAGCAGTTCCAGCTCCAGGCCGTCGAGCACCACCACCGACTCGGGGCCCTCGTCGTAACGCTTGCCCAGGTTGCGGCAGCTGAGCACGGCGGTCTGCTGTTGCATGGCATTTTCGTTGGTCAGGTCATTCATAACGCAGGGCCTCGGCCGGCTGGGTACGCGCGGCGCGCCAGGCCGGGTACAGGGTGGCGAAGAAACTCAGGAACAGCGCCGCGGTGCAGACCATGACCACGTCGGCCGTCTGCAGCTGCGAAGGCAGGTAGTCGATGAAGTACACGTCGGCGTTGAGGAACTTGATCCCCAGCAGCCTTTCCAGGCCGGCGATCAGGCTGCTGATATTGAGCGCGGCGAGGATGCCCAGCGCGGCGCCGATCAGGGTGCCGACCACGCCGATCACCGTGCCCTGGACCATGAAGATGGCCATGATCTGCCGCGGCGTGGCGCCCAGGGTGCGCAGGATGGCGATGTCGGCCTTCTTGTCGGTGACCACCATCACCAGGGTGGAAATGATATTGAACGCGGCCACCGCGACGATCAGCAGCAGCAGCAGGCCGATCATGGTCTTCTCCATGCGGATGGCCTGGTACAGATTGCCGTGGCTGCGCGTCCAGTCGCGGGCATAGAAGTCGCCATCCAGGGTCTGGGCGATTTCCCAGGCGCTGCGCGGCGCCTGGAACAGGTCGTCGAACTTCAGGCGCAGGCCCTGCACCTGATCCGGGCGCCAGCGCTGCAGGCGCGCCAGGTCGCTGATATTGGCCAGGGCCAGGGCGCCGTCGATCTCGCCGGCGCCGACATGGAAGATGCCGGTGACGGTGAAGCGCTTCAGGCGCGGGAACATGCCGGCCGGGGTGACGGTGACCTCGGGGGCGACGAAGGTGACCTTGTCGCCCAGTTGCAGCCCGAGCTTGGCCGCCGCCTTGTCACCGATGACCATGGCGAATTCGCCCGGCTGCAGGCTGTCGAGGCTGCCTTGCTGGAAGAAGTCGTCGATGATCGACACCTTGCGCTCCTGCTCGGGATCGACGGCATTGATCAGCACCTTCTGCACCTTGCCCTGGTGGGTCAGCAGGCCCTGCATCTGGGTGAAGGGCGCCAGCGCCTCGACCCGCGGGTGGCGCTCGACCTGACGCGCCAGGGACGGCCAGTCGCTCACCGGGGTGGCCGACTCGACCGTGGCATGGGGAATCATGCCCAGCACCCGGGTACGCATCTCGTGGTCGAAACCGTTCATCACCGACAGCACCAGAATCATCACCATCACCCCGAGGGTGAGGCCGAGCATGGAGGTCAGGGAGATGAAGGAAACGAAATGGTTGCGGCGCTTGGCCCGCGTGTAGCGCGTACCGATGAATACGAACAGAGGTCTGAACATGTCGGGGAGGATTCGGAGAAAGAGGAACGTCCTTGTGGCAGGGCCCGGCGAGCAGCTTTACACTCAGACCACCACTGCTGCCATGGGTTCGCCATGTCGACACACGATGAAGATGATCGCCGCGAATACTATCGTATCGACGACACGATAGCACTGGAATTCAGCCTGTTATCGGGGGCCGAAGCCCAGGCCAGCGACGCGCTTCACGATACCTCGCCGCTGTTCAACCTGCTCAGCGACCTGCACCTGATGGACTTCGAGTCGCAGCACCTGCTGCGCCATATCAGCGAGCGCGACCGCACCCTGGCCAACTACCTCAAGGTGATCAACAAGCGCATCGACCTGCTCGGCCAGGCCGTGGCGCAGAGCCTGCTGCGCGATATCGGCGTGCCGCGCCAGGTGTCGCTGTCCGAAGGCGGCATCAGCTTCAACCATGGCCAGGCCGTGGCGCCCGGCAGCCACCTGGCGATCAAGATGGTGCTGATGCCGCAGGCCCTCGGCCTGCTGCTGCGCGCCCAGGTGGTGCATTGCCGCCCGCGTGCGAACGGCCAGTACGAGATCGGCACCGAGTTCGAAGCGTTGACCGACGCACAGCGCCAGTTGCTGGCCCGGCATATCCTGCAGAAGCAGGCCCTGGAACGTCGCCAGGCCCGCGAATGACCGCCGCCAAGGAACCCTCATGTATCGCTTCGTGCTACTGCTCGCCCTGCTCGCCCCTACCGCCCTGCTCGCCGACACCCTGACCATTCCATTGGGCAGCCAGGGCGCCGATCTCGATGCGCGCAACCTGCCGCAAAAAGGCGAGTCCAAAGGCTCGGTGCTGGAGCGCTTCGGCCTGGCCGACGAGGAACACCGGCCGGTCGGTCAGCCGCCGATCACCCGCTGGGACTACCGCGAGTTCAGCGTCTACTTCGAATACGACCACGTGATCAACAGCGTGCGCCACCACCGGCCGCGCCATCTGGACCCCGCCAAGGAGCAACAGTGACCCTTATCTACGGCCATCGCGGCGCCAAGGGCGAAGCCCCGGAAAATACCCTGGCCAGCTTCCAGCGTTGCCTGGAGCACGGCGTCGAGCGCTGCGAGCTGGACCTGCACCTGTCGCGCGACGGCGAGCTGATGGTGATTCACGACCCGACCCTCAAACGCACCACCGGCCTGCGCGGCAAGGTGGTCGAGCACGACGCCGCCGAACTGGCGACATACGACGCGCGCAAGGGCGGCCCCGGCTGGGTGCGTCCCTGCCCTATTCCGCGCCTGGAACAACTGTTCGAGCAGTGCCGCTTCGCCCACTGGCAGCTGGAAGTGAAGAGCGCCTCCAAGGTGCGCGCCGCGCGCACCGTGCTGGCCATCGCCGAACTGGCCGAGCGCTTCGGCCTGCGCGAGCAGGTGACCATCACCTCCAGCTCGCGCGAGGTGCTCAAGGCTGCCCGCGAGCTGACCCCGCAGCTGCAGCTGGGCCTGGTGGCCGAATACGCCTGGCTCGACCCGCTCAAGGTGGCCGCCCATTACGACTGTCACCTGCTCGCGCTGAACTGGACGCTGTGCACCCCGGAGCGCCTGCTCAAGGCCCAGAAACAGGGGCTGCACGTGTCGGTGTGGACGGTCAACGACGCCGCGCTGATGCGCCGCCTCGCCGACTTCGGCGCCGACAGCATCATCACCGACTTCCCCGGCCTGGCGGTGCAGACCCTGCGCGGCTGAGGATCGGCGGCTTTACCCCGCGTAGCCCGGATGCAATCCGGGGATGCCCTCGCGCCAGGCCCCGTACAAGCAACGCCCGAGAACGAAAAAACCGGCCAATGGCCGGTTTTTTCGTCTTGCCGCCTGGTGCGCTAGAAGCTCTCCCGATTCGGCCAGCGCCACTCGGAAGCATCCTCCCAGCCCGTCTCCCCGACCGGCTCAGGCCACCGGCCGGAGCCGCTCAAAAAAGCCGGTTGAGGCCGTCGAACGCCGCCACCCGATAGGCCTCGGCCATGGTCGGGTAGTTGAAGGTGGTGTTGACGAAGTACTTGATACTGTTCGCCTCGCCCTTCTGGTTCATGATCGCCTGGCCGATATGCACGATCTCCGAGGCCTGGTAGCCGAAGCAGTGCACGCCCAGCACTTCCAGCGTCTCGCGGTGGAACAGGATCTTCAGCATGCCCACCGGCTCCACCGCGATCTGCGCCCGCGCCATGCCCTTGAAGAAGGCCTTGCCCACTTCGTAGGGCACCTTGGCCTGGGTCAGTTCGCGCTCGTTCTTGCCGATCGAGCTGATCTCCGGAATGGTGTAGATCCCGGTCGGCACGTCGTCGACGAAACGCCAGCTGCCGTTGTCGACGATGCTGCCGGCCGCCGAACGGCCCTGGTCGGAGGCGGCGCTGGCCAGGCTCGGCCAGCCGATCACGTCGCCGGCGGCGTAGATGTTGCTGACCTCGGTGCGGTAGTGCTCGTCGACCTGGATCTGCCCGCGGCTGTTGACCTTGATGCCGATGTTCTCCAGGCCCAGCTGGTCGGTGTTGCCGGTACGACCGTTGCACCAGAGCAGCGCGTCGGCCTTGATCTTCTTGCCGGACTTGAGGTGCAGGATCACCCCGTTCTCCAGGCCCTCGATGCGCTCGTACTCCTCGTTGTGGCGGATCAGCACGTTGTTGTTGCGCAGGTGATAGGAGAGTGCGTCGGAGATCTCGTCGTCGAGGAAGCTGAGCAGCTGATCGCGGTTGTCGATCAGGTCCACCAGCACGCCCAGGCCGCTGAAGATCGAGGCGTATTCGCAGCCGATCACCCCGGCGCCGTAGATGATCAGCCGGCGCGGGGTGTGACCGAGGCTGAGGATGGTGTCGCTGTCGTAGATGCGCGGGTGACGGAAGTCGACGTCGGCCGGGCGGTAGGGGCGCGAACCGGTGGCGACGACCACCTGCTTGGCCACCAGCTTTTCCACCACGCCGTTGAGGCAGACCACTTCCACGGTCTGCTCGTCGGCGAAGCTGGCGGTGCCGAAGTAGGTGTCGATGCGGTTGCGCGCGTAGTAGCCGGTGCGCGAGGTGACCTGCTTGGCGATCACCTTCTCCGCGCTCTTGAGCACGTCGGGGAAGGAGAACCAGCGCGGCTCGCCGATCTGGCGGAACATCGGGTTAGTGTTGAACTGCATGATCTGCCGCACCGAGTGGCGCAGCGCCTTGGACGGGATGGTGCCGAGGTGGGTGCAGTTGCCGCCGACCAACGGACGGTTGTCCACCACTGCCACCTTGCGCCCGGCCTTGGCCGCGTTCATCGCCGCGCCCTCGCCCGCTGGCCCGGAGCCCAGCACCACCACATCGTAGTTGTAGACCGCCATGTTTACTCCTTCGCATCAGACCGGGGCGCGCATGGCGCAGCCGCGGCAGGGCCGGCACCGCACGGGCGGCGCCGGCAATCAATCAAACGGGGATCAGCGCTTGCTCGCGTCGTAGGCCAGATCGGTGCGCGGCGCCTCGGCCGGGTCGCGGTTGACCTCTTCGCACTTCTCGCGGCTACCGCCGCAGATCGAGCATTCCTTCTCGATGCCCAGGTTGGCGATGCCGCCGCAGGAACCGGCGATCGGCTTACGGCCCATGATCACGCCCACGGCCATCATGCCGACGACCAGCAGCATGGCCAGGAAAACTACCAAGAAAGTCATTGTTCCTCTCCTGCAGCGAATAGCTGCTCGAATGCGGTGCTGCCGCGTGTGACGAAGCCCTCGCCCTCACGCGTCACGAAAAACGCCGCGATACCGTTGCGCTCGGCGAAGGCCAGACCAGCCTCGGGACCGAGCACCATCAATAGGGTAGACAAGCCATCGGCGCGCAAGGTCGATGGATCGGCCACGGTGACCGCCGCCAGCCGGTGATTGACCGGCATGCCGGTCAGCGGATCGAGGGTGTGCGAGTAGCGCTGGCCGTTTTCCTCGAAGTAGTTGCGGTAATCGCCCGAGGTGGAGATGCCGTAACCGTCGAGCTGGAGGATGCGCTGGGCCACCCGCTGGTCGTCGCGCGGCGCCTCCAGGCCGATGCGCCAATGGCTGCCGTCGGGCTTGAGGCCGGCCGCCTTGAGCTCGCCGGTGGCTTCCACCAGGTAGCTGGTGACGCCCAGTTCGGCCAGGCGGGCGACGATGCGGTCGACCGCATAGCCGGCGGCGATGCTGTTGAAGTCGACCTGTACGTCGACCGCCTTGCACAGCCGCTCGCCGTCGATGCGCAGGTGCTGCTGACCGACCCGCTGGCGCACCGCGGCCAGCTGCGCGGCACTCGGCACCGCCTCGCCCTGCCCCTTGGGACCGAAGCCCCAGAGGTCGAGCAGCGGCTCCAGCGTCAGGTCGAACGAGCCCTGGCTCTCTGCATGCAGGCGATTGCCGGCGCGCACCAGCTCCAGCACCCCCGGCGGCATGGCCTGGCAGGTGCCGGCCGGGGCGCGGTTGAACTGCTCGATCAGCGAGTCGGCGCGGTAGGTGGACATCTGCTGGTCGATTTCGGCGAGGATCGCCTCGGTCGCCGCCTTGAGTTCGGCCTGCGCCGCCACGCCGTCGCTGCGCACGTACTTGACCGAATAGGTGCTGCCCATGGTCGGGCCGCCGAACTCTTCGATCCGTTTAGAATGCAAGCAGCCCGTTAGGGCTGCCGCCAGGGCGACAGCGATAACGGGCTGGAGTAGCGCAAAGCTCATGCTTAGCCGCCGAAGTCGTCGAGGAGAATGTTCTCCGGCTCGACGCCCAGGTCGGTCAGCATCTTGATCACCGCGGCGTTCATCATGGGTGGGCCGCACATGTAGAACTCGCAATCCTCCGGAGCCGGGTGGTCCTTCAGGTAGTTCTCGTACAGCACGTTGTGGATGAAGCCTTTCAGGCCGGTCCAGTTGTCTTCAGGCAGCGGGTCGGACAGCGCCAGGTGCCACTTGAAGTTGTCGTTCTCGGCCTGCAGCTGGTCGTACTCTTCGACGTAGAAGGCCTCGCGCATGGAGCGCGCGCCGTACCAGAAGCTGATCTTGCGCTTGGATTTGAGGCGCTTGAGCTGGTCGAAGATGTGCGAACGCATCGGCGCCATGCCGGCACCACCACCGATGAAGACCATCTCGGCGTCGGTGTCCTTGGCGAAGAACTCGCCGAAGGGGCCGTACACGGTGATCTTGTCGCCCGGCTTGAGGCTGAACACGTAGGAACTCATCTTGCCCGGCGGCAGATCGTCCTTGCCGGGGGGCGGCGAGGCGATACGGATGTTGAACTTCACCAGGCCGCGCTCTTCCGGGTAGTTGGCCATGGAATAGGCACGGATCACGGTCTCGTCGACCTTGGACACGTACTTCCACTGGTTGAACTTGTCCCAGTCGCCGCGGTACTCCTCCTGGATGTCGAAGTCCTTGTAGTACACGGTGTGCGGCGGGCATTCCAGCTGCACGTAACCACCGGCGCGGAAGTCGACGTTCTCACCTTCCGGCAGCTTGAGCGTCAGCTCCTTGATGAAGGTGGCCACGTTCGGGTTGGACTCGACGGTGCACTCCCACTTCTTCACGCCGAAGACTTCTTCCGGCACCTCGATCTTCATGTCCTGCTTGACCGGGGTCTGGCAGGACAGGCGCCAGCCCTCGCGGGCCTCGCGCTTGGTGAAGTGCGACTCTTCGGTGGAGAGCATCTCGCCGCCGCCGGATTCGACGATGCACTTGCACTGGGCGCAGGTGCCGCCGCCGCCGCAGGCGGAAGACAGGAACACGTTGTTGTCGGCCAGGGTCTGCAGCAGCTTGCCGCCGGCCGGGACCACGATGGTTTTTTCGCCGTTGATCTCGATGCTCACGTCGCCGCTGGACACCAGCTTGGCGCGCGCGGCGAGAATGATCAGCACCAGCGCCAGAACGATGGCGGTGAACATGCCGATGGCGAGGAAGATTTCGTAATTGATCATCTGCTCATCCTTTCCTTACAGCTGCACGCCGGAGAAGGACATGAAGCCCAGCGACATCAGACCGATGGTGATGAAGGTGATGCCCAGACCCTGCAGGCCAGCCGGCACGTCGCTGTACTTGAGCTTCTCGCGAATGCCCGCCAGCGCAGCGATGGCCAGTGCCCAGGAGACGCCGGCACCGACGCCGTAGACGGTGCTCTCGGCCAGGTTGTAGTCGCGCTCGACCATGAACAGCGAGCCACCCATGATGGCGCAGTTCACGGTGATCAGCGGCAGGAACACACCGAGGGCGTTGTACAGCGAGGGCACGTACTTATCCAGGGTCATTTCCAGGATCTGCACGATGGCCGCGATCACGCCGATGAAGGTCAGCAGGCCGAGGAAGGACAGGTCCACCTCAGGCAGGCCGGCCCAGGCCAGGGCACCATCCTTGAGGATGTTGGTGTAGATCAGGTTGTTCACCGGCATGGTGATACCCAGCACCACCACCACGGCGATACCGAGACCGATGGCGGTTTCCACCTTCTTGGAGATGGCGATGAAGGTGCACATGCCGAGGAAGAACGCCAGCGCCATGTTCTCGACGAACACCGCACGGACGAACAGGCTGATGTAATGCTCCATTAGTAGGCCTCCTTGTTGGATACCTGAGGCGCCATCTTGTAGGCATTCTTCTCAACCTGGTCTTTCTTCCAGGCGCGGATGCCCCAGATGAACAGACCGATCAGGAAGAAGGCCGAAGGCGGCAGCAGCAGCATGCCATTGGGCTGGTACCAGCCGCCGTCGTTGACCACCGAGAAGATCTCGTAGCCCATCAGCTTGCCCGCGCCGAACAGCTCGCGGATCACGCCCAGGGCGATCAGCATGGCGCTGTAGCCGAGACCGTTGCCGATCCCGTCGAAGAACGACAGCACCGGCGGGTTCTGCATGGCGAAGGCCTCGGCGCGGCCCATCACGATGCAGTTGGTGATGATCAGACCGACGAACACCGAGAGCTGCTTGGACAGGCTGAAGGCGTAGGCCTTGAGCACCTGATCCACCACGATCACCAGGGAGGCGATGATCACCATCTGCACGATCATGCGGATCGAGCTGGGGATCTGGCTGCGGATCAGCGAGATGAACAGGTTGGAGAAACCGGTCACCA
Organism: Pseudomonas sp. EGD-AK9; assembly: GCF_000465935.2. Classification (NCBI taxonomy): domain Bacteria; kingdom Pseudomonadati; phylum Pseudomonadota; class Gammaproteobacteria; order Pseudomonadales; family Pseudomonadaceae; genus Pseudomonas; species Pseudomonas sp. EGD-AK9. The sequence goes on along the minus strand of NZ_AVOF01000574.1, from coordinate 6,030 downwards.
GGGTCAGCGCGGCGGACATCACCAGCGCGGTCTGCAGGTTCGAGGTCACCGCCAGGGCCGAGCAGATCCCGAGGATCTGCAGGCCGATGGGGTTGTTGTTGAAGATCGGATTGAGCAGGACTTCTTTAATAGTCGGCTGCGACATGATCAGGCCTCCCCTGCACGCAGGTTAGCGATAAACGGACCGAAGCCGTTCTGGCCGAGCCAGAACTTCAGCAGGTTGTCGACACCTTTGCCGGTGAGGGTGGCGCCGGCCAGGCCGTCGACCTGGTGCGCGGCCTTCGGACCCTGCGGATCGACGCTGCCCTTGACGACTTCCACGGCCAACTCGCCGTTGTCGTCGAACAGGGTCTTGCCAGGCCACTGGCCCTTCCACTTCGGGTTGTCCACCTCGCCGCCGAGACCGGGGGTCTCGCCGTGCTGGTAGAAGCCCATGCCCACCACGGTGTTCAGATCCCCTTTCACCGCGATAAAGCCGTGCAGGGTCGACCACAGGCCGTAGCCGCGCACCGGCAGGATCAGGGTTTCCACCTGGCCGTCCTTCTCCACCATGTACACGGTGCTGAAACGCTCCTGGCGCTTGATCCCGGCGATGTCATCGCTGCCTTTCAGCACGCTGGACAGGCTCGGGTCCTTGGACGCCTTGAGCGGATCGAAGGTGATCGGGTTGTGCGCATCGGAGAACTTGCCGCTCTCCAGGTCCACCAGCTTGGCGGTGATGGTGCTGTTGAACAGCTCCTTGACCTTGGCCGCGGACATGCCCGCCTCGCCCAGACCGGCGATGGCCAGAATGCTGCGTTGCTTGTCGAGCAGGCGGTTTTCCACCTGGGTCGGCTTCAGGGCGATGGCGGCGCCGGCGACGAACACCGAGCACACCAGGCACACCAGCAGGGCCACCGTCAGGGTGCGGACGGTGGATTCTTTTTGACTAGACATTGCGTGCCAGCCTCCGCTTGATATTGGCTTGAACGACGAAGTGGTCGATCAGCGGTGCAAACAGGTTGGCGAACAGGATCGCCAGCATCATGCCCTCGGGGAAGGCCGGGTTGACCACGCGGATCAACACCACCATCACGCCGATCAGGGCGCCGAAAATCCACTTGCCGGTGTTGGTCATGGAGGCCGACACCGGGTCGGTGGCCATGAAGAACATGCCGAAGGCGAAGCCGCCCACCACCAGATGCCAGTACCAGGGCATGGCGAACATCGGGTTGGTGGTCGAGCCGATGGCGTTGAGCAGCAGGGACAGGCCGATCATGCCCAGCATCACGCCGGCGACGATGCGCCAGGCGGCGATCTTGGTGATCAAGAGCACCAGGCCGCCGACGGCGATGGCCAGGGTGCTGGTCTCGCCCAGCGAGCCGTGAATGGTGCCGACGAAGGCGTCCATCCAGGTGATGCCGTGGTTGATCACGTTCTCCACGCCGCCGGAAGCCGCCAGGCTCAGCGAGGTGGCGCCGGCGAAGCCGTCCACCGCGGTCCACACCGCATCGCCCGACATCTGCGCCGGGTAGGCGAAGAACAGGAAGGCACGGCCGGTCAGCGCCGGGTTGAGGAAGTTCTTGCCGGTACCGCCGAACACTTCCTTGCCGATCACCACGCCGAAGCTGATGCCCAGGGCCACCTGCCACAGCGGAATGCTCGGCGGCAGGATCAGGGCGAACAGCACGGAGGTGACGAAGAAGCCCTCGTTGACCTCATGCTTGCGGATCGAGGCGAACAGCACTTCCCAGAAGCCGCCGACGATGAAGGTCACCGCATAGACGGGCAGGAACCAGGCCGCGCCCTGGACGAAGTTGTCCCACAGGCTGCTGGGATCGAAGCCGGCCAGCGAGCCGATCAGGGCGAAGCGCCAGCCTTCCTGGCTCGCCAGCAGCTCGGGGCTCTGGGCGAAGATCAGGTTGGCCTGGTAGCCGGTGTTCCACATGCCGAAGAACATCGCCGGGAAGGTGCACAGCCACACGGTGATCATCATGCGCTTGAGGTCGATGCCGTCACGCACGTGGGCGGTGGTCTTGGTCACGCTGCCGGGGCGGTAGAAGAAGGTGTCGATGGCCTCGTAGAGGGCGTACCACTTCTCGTACTTGCCGCCCTTCTCGAAGTTGTGCTCGATCTTGTCGAGGAATGCACGAATGCCCATGGCTTAACCCTCCTTCTCGATGCGGCTGAGGTTATCCCGCAGGATCGGGCCGTATTCGTACTTGCCGGCACAGACGTAGGTGCACAGCGCCAGATCTTCTTCGTCGAGTTCCAGGCAACCCAGTTTCTGGGCCATCTCGGTGTCGCCGACGATCAGGTAGCGCAGCAGTTGGGTCGGCAGGATGTCCAGCGGCATCACCGCTTCGTAGTTGCCTACCGGCACCATGGCGCGCGGGCTGCCGTTGGTGGTGGTGGTGAAGTTGAACAGCTTGGCGCCGGCCAGCTTGGAGACGAAGATGTTCAGCACCGAGTGCTTGTTAACCCCGGCACGCAGGTAATGCATCATCTCGCGGTCGTTGCCCTCGCCCAGGCACGACACCTGGTTGTGGTAGCGGCCGAGGAAGGCGAAGGCGCCCTGAGCGGTACGCCCGCCGAACACCGAGCCGGAAATCACCCGATTGAAGCCGGGCTTGAGTTCGCCGGCGGTGAGCTCTTCCAGGTTGGCGCCCAGACGGGTGCGCAGCAGACGCGGCTGCTCGGCGACCGGACCGCCCAGCGCGACCACGCGCTCGACGAACAGCTGACCGGTGGTGAACAGCTTGCCCACGGCGATCACGTCCTGGTAGCCGATCTGCCACACGCTCTTGCTGGCGCCGACCGGGTCGAGGAAATGAATGTGGGTACCCGGCAGGCCGGCCGGATGCGGGCCGGCGAAGGCCTCGCTCTGCACCTTGGCCAGCGTCTCGCCGGGCAGGTTGGCGCCATCGGCCTTGCACAGGAAGACCTTGGCCAGGTTGCCCAGCACTTTCAGACCGTTTTCGAAATCGGCGGCATGCTCGGCGATCACCACGGCCGGATCGGCGGCCAGCGGATGAGTGTCGACGGCGGTGACGAAGATCGAACTGGGCACGGCATCGATGGCCGGCACCTTACTGAACGGACGCGTGCGCAGCGCGGTCCACAGGCCGGACTGCAGCAGGTTCTCGCGCACCTGGGCGTCGCTCAGCGCATCGAGCTGAGCGGCCGGGTACTGGGCGAAGGTTTCCTGCTCGTCGCCGTCGATATCGATCACCAGCGACTGCAGCACGCGCTTCTCGCCGCGGTGAATGGCGCTGACCACGCCGGCAGCCGGTGCGGTGTAACGCACGCCGGGGGTCTTCTTGTCGGTGAAGAGCAGTTGACCGAGCTTGACCCGATCACCGACCTGCACTTCCATCGTCGGCTTCATCCCGTGATAGTCGAAGCCGATGACGGCGACACTGCGCACGGGCCTGGCGGCCTCGATACGCTGTGCCGGCGCACCCGTTATGGGCAAATCGAGCCCATGCTTTAGTTTGATCATAGGTTTGCCTAACCACTGATTTAGAAAGCTTTTTATAGGACAGGGGCAGCAGCCGAAGGTCTAATAGACTCAACCACGCCGATGCATTATTGGCGTGGATGATGATGCCGAACCTGGGTAAAAAATCCGCTTGATTATAAAGACGCCCCCCGAGGCTGGCCACCCAAGCGCTTGCTTTTTTTGACTTTTCGGTAACAGCGCGCAACAGATCGCGACTTGACCCGGATCAGCCTTCGGCGCAATTAAGTAGAGCCTTTTCAGCCCGGGGATAGCCGCCATGCCGCGCGCTCTGCTCGCCCTCCTCCTGACTCTCGCCAGCCCGTTGCTGCTGGCCAACAGCGACCTGCGCCTGCGCGAAGCGGCCTTCGCCCCGCAGGTGGCGCAGCTCGAACGCAAGAACCAGGCGGTGCTCACCTACCTGTGGGCCGACGTCTACGCCGCCGCGCTCTACACCCCCAACGGCATCAGCCCGCGCGAGGCACTGAACGGCCCGCACGCCAAACGCCTGGAGCTCTACTACTTCCGCAACATCGCGCGCAGCGATGTGATCAAGGCCGCCTGGCTCACCCTCGAACGCCAGCTCGACGCCCAACGCCTGGCCGCCCTGCGCGATGAACTGGACGCCCTGCACGCGACCTTCAAGGACATCCGCCCCGGCGACCGCTACGCCCTCGACTACGACCGCGAGCAGGGCCTGCGCCTGCTGCGCAATGGCGAAACCGCCTTTCGCAGCGCCAACCCCGAGCTGGCCGACGCCTACCTGGGCATCTGGCTGGCGCCCGACGGTCTGTCCGACAAACTGCGCGACCAGCTGCTGGCCGGCCAATAAAAAACGGGAGCCGAAGCTCCCGTTCTTTATTACCCCTGGCGCTTAGCGCGGGAAGGCCGGCGGGTTGACCCCAGCCATGTCTTCCATCACGCGCACCACCTGGCAGCTGTAGCCGAACTCGTTGTCGTACCAGACATAGAGCACGACGCGGTTGTCGTTGCAGATAGTGGCTTCGGCATCGACCACACCGGCATGGCGCGAGCCGACGAAGTCGGTGGACACCACTTCCTGCGAACTGACGAAGTCGATCTGCTTCTGCAGATCCGAGTGCATGGCCATCTGGCGCAGGTACTCGTTGATCTCCTCGCGCGTGGTGGCCTTCTCCAGATTCAGGTTGAGGATGGCCATCGACACGTTCGGCGTCGGCACGCGAATGGCGTTGCCCGTCAGCTTGCCCTTGAGCACCGGCAACGCCTTGGCGGCGGCGGTGGCGGCACCGGTCTCGGTGATCACCATGTTCAGCGCGGCGCTACGGCCACGGCGGCTGCCCTTGTGGAAGTTGTCGATCAGGTTCTGGTCGTTGGTGTACGAGTGCACGGTTTCGACGTGGCCGTTGACGATGCCGAACTTGTCGTTGACCGCCTTGAGCACCGGCACGATGGCGTTGGTGGTGCAGGAGGCCGCGGAGATGATCTTGTCGTCCGGGGTGATCTCGCCATGGTTGATGCCGTGCACGATGTTCTTCAGCGCGCCCTTGCCCGGCGCGGTCAGCACCACGCGGTCGACGCCCGGGCACTTGAGGTGCTGGCCGAGGCCGTCGGCGTCGCGCCATACGCCGGTGTTGTCCACCAGCAGGGCGTTCTTGATGCCGTACTGGGTGTAATCCACCTCGGCCGGCGACTTGGCGTAGATCACCTGGATCAGGTTGCCGTTGGCGGTGAGGGTGTTGTGCTCCTCGTCGATGGTGATGGTGCCATCGAACTTGCCGTGTACCGAGTCGCGACGCAGCAGGCTGGCGCGCTTGACCAGGTCGTTGTCGGCGCCCTTGCGCACGACGATGGCGCGCAGGCGCAGGCCGTCGCCGCCACCGGTCTTCTCGATCAGGATACGTGCCAGCAGGCGACCGATGCGGCCGAAGCCGTACAGCACCACGTCGGTGCCTTCGCGACCGGCGCCGTTCTGCTTGCCGACCACGTCGGCCAGCTCGTCCTTGACGAACTGCTCGACGCCGCGCCCGGCGCCCTCGGCCTTGTACTTGGCGACCAGCTTGCCCAGGTCCACGGAGGCGGCGCCCAGCTTGAGCTCGCTCATGGCCTTGAGCATGGGGAAGGTGTCATGCACCGACAGTTCGGCTTCGCCTTCCAGACGATGGCGGGCGAAACGGTGGGCCTTGAGGATGTCGATCACCGAGCGGTTGATCAGACCGCGGCCATAGATCGAGGTCACCACATTGTTGTTGCGGTAGAGCTGACCAATCAGCGGAATCATCGCTTCCGCGAGGGCTTCACGATCGATCCATTCACCGAGACACTGGTCGGGCTTCTGAGTCACGGGCAGTACCTTCCACATGTAGGGGCTGAAAAAAGGGGCTACATTATGACGGCGCGCGCGGGCATGAGCAATGCGCGCCTGTCGCGACTGACATTGACCAGCAAGCCCCGCTACAATTCCCGGCCTTTTGTCACGACCGTGAGCCGCCCGTGTCCGCAACGACCGCGTCCGTACTGCGTCTTCCGTCCCTGCCCGCCAGCGCCGGCAAACAGCAATGGGGCAACCTGCC
>NZ_AVOF01000573.1:0-39097 GCF_000465935.2 Pseudomonas sp. EGD-AK9 | reverse complement strand
GGGCCTCGGCGTTGCGTTCGAGCTGCGCCAGGTCGATGTCGGCCAGGGCCAGTTGGCAGCCTTCGGCGGCCAGGCGGGTGGCCAGGGCCTGGCCGATGCCGGAGGCGGCGCCGGTGATCACGGCGACCTTGCCGGAGAGAGAGTGCATGGTGGCTCCTTGCGCGCGATGGTTGTCCATGGAGGCCGGAGCTTAGCCACTCGGGGCGGGTCGGCACAACCGTTTCAGCCGTGGGCCAGGTTGGGGTTCTGCTGCAGGGTGCGGTTGAACACCTCGACCCAGTGCGCGCTGAACTGCTGGCCGGCGAGGTTGTTGATCTCCAGGATGGCGCGCAGCAGCGGGCGCTTGCTCAGGGTCTGGTGGGCGCGTTCGTGGGTGCGCGCGTCGAAGGCGTCGGCGATGTGCAGGATCAGCGCGCCGGGGCTGATCTCCGCCTCACGCAGGCCCTTGGGATAACCGCTGCCGTCGGCGTGCTCCTGGTGCTGCAGGACGATCTCCATGGCCGGCGCCCAGTCCGGCATGCGCCTGAGCAGGTCGCCGGCCAGGCGCGGATGGCCCTGCATCAGGCGGCGTTCCTCGCGGCTCAGGTCGGCCTGCTTATGCAGCAGCGGCAGCGGCAGGAAGGCCATGCCCAGATCGTGCAGGCAGACCGCCGCCGCCAGCTGTTCCGGGCGCTCGGCCAGGCCGCCCTGGGCGTTGATGCTCAGGCTCAGGTCGAGCAGGCGCAGGTTGCGGCCTTGCCAGTAGCGCGAGCGCTGCTCGGCGGCTTGGGTCAGGGCGGCGAAGAACTGCAGGTCGGGGTGCGCGGCGATGCCGTGGTGGGCCAGCAGGGCGTCGGTCTGGCTCTGCAGCGGCGCGGGCGGGGCTTGCAGGTGGGTGCTGGGGTCCAGTCGCTGCAGCAGTTGGCGGCGGATTTCCCCCTGCTGGCTCGCCGGTGCCATGGCCAATGCCTGCAGGGCCTGGCACAGCTGGTCGAGCTGGGCGGCGCCGAGGCGTGCGTTCGGGCCGCCGAGGGCCTGGTCGATCAGGGCGCGCAGGTGGTCGAGGGTCAGCAGCAGGATGTCGCCGAGCAGGCTGTCGAACGCCAGGCGTTCCTCGCGCAGGGCGCCGAGCACGTCCTCCATGGCCTGCGGCAGCGGCATCAGCGCATTGAGGCCGACGTAGCCGAGGTTGCCCTTGAGCGTGTGCACCAGGCGAAACAGCTCGCGCAGCCGCTCGCCGCTGCTGGGTGCGCGCTCCAGTTCGATCAGCAGTTGTTCGCAGCGCGGGAACTGCTCGGCGGCGTCCAGGCGAAAGTCATCCAGCAGGTCGCTGGAGAGGTCGGCGAGGCGGGGCAGGGGCATGGCGGTTCTCCGCGACGAAGGCGCCCTTCATTATAGAAGCCATCCGCCGGGCGGCTGCGCCCCGGCGATTTACCCTATATAATCCCGCTCTTTTCAACACGGGGCGCGCGGCTGGACGCTCGCCGCGGCGTGGCCTCTGCCCAGTGCGCAGGGCGCCGCCTGACCAATCCAAGACCTTTAGAGAAGCGAACCACGATCATGATGCGCAGCCACTATTGCGGCCAACTGAACGAGAGCCTGGATGGCCAGGAAATCACCCTTTGCGGCTGGGTGCACCGTCGCCGCGACCACGGCGGGGTGATCTTCCTCGACATCCGCGATCGTGAAGGCCTGGCCCAGGTGGTGTTCGACCCGGATCGCGCCGAAACCTTCGCCAAGGCCGACCGCGTGCGCAGCGAATACGTGGTCAAGATCACCGGCAAGGTGCGCCTGCGCCCGGCCGGTGCGGTCAACCCGAACATGGCCAGCGGCGCCATCGAGGTGCTGGGCTACGAGCTGGAAGTATTGAACGAGGCCGAGACCCCGCCGTTCCCGCTCAACGAATACACCGACGTCGGCGAAGAAACCCGCCTGCGTTACCGCTTCATCGACCTGCGTCGCCCGGAGATGGCCGAGAAGCTCAAGCTGCGTTCGCGCATCACCAGCAGCATCCGCCGCTACCTGGACGACAACGGCTTCCTCGACGTCGAGACGCCGATCCTGACCCGCGCCACCCCGGAAGGCGCGCGCGACTACCTGGTGCCGAGCCGCACCCACGCCGGCAGCTTCTTCGCTCTGCCGCAGTCGCCGCAGCTGTTCAAGCAACTGCTGATGGTGGCCGGCTTCGACCGCTACTACCAGATCGCCAAGTGCTTCCGCGACGAAGACCTGCGTGCCGACCGTCAGCCGGAATTCACCCAGATCGACATCGAGACCAGCTTCCTCGATGAAAGCGACATCATGGCCATCACCGAGACCATGGTGCGCAACCTGTTCAAGGAAGTGCTGGACGTCGAGTTCGGCGAACTGCCGCACATGACCCTGGCCGAAGCCATGCGCCGCTTCGGCTCAGACAAGCCGGACCTGCGTATCCCGCTGGAGCTGGTGGACGTGGAAGACCAGCTCAAGGACGTCGAATTCAAGGTGTTCGCCGGCCCTGCCAACGACCCGAAATGCCGCGTCACCGCGCTGCGCGTACCGGGCGGGGCGAGCATGCCGCGCAAGCAGATCGACGACTACACCAAGTTCGTCGGCATCTACGGCGCCAAGGGCCTGGCCTATATCAAGGTCAACGAGCGTGCTGCCGGCGTTGACGGCCTGCAGTCGCCGATCGTCAAGAACATCCCGCTGGACAACATCAACGTCATCCTCGACCGTGTTGGCGCCGTCGATGGCGATATCGTGTTCTTCGGCGCCGACAAGGCCAAGATCGTCAGCGAGGCCCTGGGCGCGCTGCGCATCAAGCTGGGTCACGACCTCAATCTGCTGACCTGCGAGTGGGCGCCGCTGTGGGTGGTCGACTTCCCGATGTTCGAGGAAAACGACGACGGCAGCCTGACCGCCATGCACCACCCCTTCACCTCGCCGAGCTGCAGCCCCGAGGAGCTGGAGGCCAACCCGGCCGCCGCGCTGTCGCGCGCCTATGACATGGTGCTCAACGGTACCGAGCTGGGTGGCGGCTCGATCCGTATCCACGACAAGGCCATGCAGCAGACCGTGTTCCGCGTGCTCGGCATCAGCGAAGAGGAGCAGCAGGAGAAGTTCGGCTTCCTCCTCGATGCGCTCAAATACGGCGCGCCGCCCCACGGCGGCCTGGCCTTCGGCCTGGATCGCCTGGTGATGCTGATGACCGGCGCCAGCTCGATCCGCGAAGTGATCGCCTTCCCGAAAACCCAGAGCGCCGCCTGCGTGATGACCCAGGCCCCGGGCATCGTCGACAACAAATCGCTGCGCGAGCTGCATATCCGCCTGCGCGAGCAGGCCAAGGCCGAATAAGCCTGTACAAGAAGCCTGGATTGCCAGGCTTCTTCGTTTTGGGGGCGCCCCCCCGGCAATTGTTCAATGAAAGAAACGGAGTGAGTTATGGCTGGTCATTCCAAATGGGCCAATATCAAGCACCGCAAGGGTCGTCAGGACGCCAAGCGCGGCAAGATCTTCACCAAGCTGATCCGTGAGCTGACGGTGGCGGCCAAGCATGGCGGGCCGATCCCGGCGGACAACCCGCGCCTGCGCCTGGCGGTGGACAAGGCGCTGACCGCCAACATGTCGCGCGAGGTGATCGATCGCGCCATCGCCCGCGGCGCCGGCAACAACGAAGCCGACAACGTCGTCGAGTTCAGCTACGAAGGCTACGCGCCTAGCGGCGTGGCGATCATCGTCGAAGTGATGACCGACAACCGCAACCGTACCGCCGCCGAAGTGCGCCATGCCTTCAGCAAGTGCGGCGGCAACCTCGGCACCGACGGTTCGGTGGCTTACATGTTCGAGCGCAAGGGCCAGCTCAGCTTCGCTCCCGGCGTGGATGAGGACGCCCTGATGGAAGCGGCGCTGGACGCCGGCGCCGACGACGTGGAGATGGGCGAGGACGGCTCGGCGCTGGTGTCGACCAGCTTCACCGAGTTCCACGCGGTCAACGAGGCGCTGGCTGCCGCCGGCTTCAAGGCCGACGAGGCGGAAATCGCCATGATCCCCTCGATCAGCGCGCCGATTGCCGATCTGGAAACCGCGCAGAAGGTGATCAAGCTGATCGACATGCTGGAAGACCTCGACGACGTGCAGAACGTCTACCACAACGCGGAAATCCCCGACGAGATCATGGATCAGTTGGGCTGAGCCATAGGGCAGGCCGTGAGCCGGAAGTCGCCGCGGGCGCTTCCGGCTTTTTCATATCTGCCCGCCGGGCATCCGCTACTGGGTGACGGCGGCCCGTCGGCGCCCCTATACTCGCGCCCTGGATAAATAGACAGTGTGACGCCTGGCGCGTCATCGATGGAAAACAGGCATGACGCTGATTCTGGGGATAGATCCCGGCTCGCGCATCACCGGCTACGGCGTGGTGCGCGATACCGGCCGTGGCTGCGAGTACGTCGCCAGTGGCTGCATTCGCACCGGTGACGGGCCCCTGGCCGAGCGCCTGCAGATCGTCTTTCGCGGCGTCGGCGAGGTGATCCGCAGCTATGGGCCGGTGACCATGGGCATCGAACAGGTGTTCATGGCGCGCAACGCCGATTCGGCGCTCAAGCTCGGCCAGGCGCGCGGCGCCGCCATAGTCGCGGCGGTGGAGGCGGGGCTGGAGGTGGCCGAGTACACCGCCACCCAGGTCAAGCAGGCGGTGGTCGGTACCGGCGCGGCGGACAAGCAGCAGGTGCAGATGATGGTCATGCACCTGCTCAAGCTGACGCAGAAGCCGCAGATCGACGCCTCCGACGCCCTCGGCATCGCCCTGTGCCACGCCCACCATCGGCAGAGCCTGATTCCCCACGGCCTGGCCGGCGCCAAGCGGCGCGGCGGGCGCCTTCGTTTGTAATCTGATTAAAGGACAGCAGTGGTGATCGGACGTTTGCGCGGCACCCTGGCGGAAAAGCAGCCGCCGCATTTGCTTCTGGATGTAAATGGCGTCGGTTATGAGCTGGAAGTGCCGATGACCACCCTTTATCGTCTGCCCTCGGTGGGCGAGCCGCTGTGCCTGCACACCCACCAGGTGGTACGCGAGGATGCCCAGCTGCTTTACGGCTTCTTCGAGAAGCGCGAGCGCGAGCTGTTCCGCGAGCTGATCCGCCTCAACGGCGTCGGCCCCAAGCTGGCGCTGGCGCTGATGTCCGGGCTGGAGGTGGACGAGCTGGTACGCTGCGTGCAAGCCCAGGACACGGCGGCGCTGACCAAGGTGCCGGGCGTCGGCAAGAAGACCGCCGAGCGCCTGCTGGTGGAACTCAAGGACCGCTTCAAGGCCTGGGAAAGCATGCCGGCCATCGCCACCCTGGTGGTTGAACCTCGCGCCGGGGGGGCAGTCTCAAGCGCGGAGAATGACGCGGTGAGTGCCCTGATATCCCTGGGCTACAAGCCGCAGGAGGCCAGCCGGGCCGTGGCGGCCGTCAAGGAGGATGGTTTGACCAGCGAAGATTTGATCCGTCGCGCCTTGCGCGGCATGGCTTAGTGGAACCCTATCGATGATCGAAGCCGATCGCCTGATTACCGCCAGCCCGCGCGAGCGCGACGAGCAGCAGGATCGCGCCATCCGTCCGCTGAGGCTGGCCGAATACATCGGCCAGCCCGGCGTGCGCGAGCAGATGGAGCTGTTTATCCAGGCCGCCAGGGGCAGGGCCGAATCCCTCGACCACACCCTGATCTTCGGTCCGCCAGGCCTGGGCAAGACCACCCTGGCCAATATCATCGCCCAGGAAATGGGCGTGTCGATCAAGAGCACCTCCGGCCCGGTGCTGGAGCGCCCGGGCGACCTGGCCGCACTGCTGACCAACCTGGAAGCCGGCGACGTGCTGTTCGTCGACGAGATCCACCGCCTCTCGCCCATAGTCGAGGAGGTGCTGTACCCGGCCATGGAGGACTTCCAGCTCGACATCATGATCGGCGAAGGCCCGGCCGCGCGTTCGATCAAGCTGGATTTGCCGCCTTTCACCCTGGTCGGCGCCACCACCCGCGCCGGCATGCTGACCAACCCGCTGCGCGATCGCTTCGGCATAGTCCAGCGCCTGGAGTTCTACGGCATCGAAGACCTGGCGACCATCGTCACGCGTTCGGCCGGTATCCTCGGTCTGCCCATCGAAGAGCGGGGCGCCTACGAAATCGCCCGTCGCGCCCGTGGTACGCCGCGTATCGCCAACCGCCTGCTGCGCCGGGTGCGCGACTTCGCCGAGGTGCGCGGGCGTGGCCATATCACCCGCGACATCGCCGATCAGGCGCTGAACCTGCTGGACGTCGACGAACGCGGCTTCGACCACTCCGACCGCCGTCTGCTGCTGGCCATGATCGAGAAGTTCGACGGCGGCCCGGTGGGCGTCGACAGCCTGGCCGCGGCCATCAGCGAGGAGCGCCACACCATCGAGGACGTACTCGAGCCCTACCTGATCCAGCAGGGCTACATGATGCGCACGCCGCGCGGGCGGGTGGTGACCCGTCACGCCTACCTGCATTTCGGCCTGAACCTTCCCAAGCGCCTCGGCGAGCAGCCGGGCGCGGACCTCTTCGCGGTGAGCGACGAATGACGAAAAAATTGTTACCAAGCCGGATTGGCAAGCAGCAGGGCGAGGACTAGAGTATGCGCGCGCAAAACGGAGTCCAGCCGTTCAGCCACCGTTGCCGGGTCTATTACGAGGACACCGACGCCGGCGGTATCGTCTACTACGTCAACTACCTCAAATTCATGGAGCGGGCTCGCACCGAGCGTCTGCGTGAACTGGGTTATGCCCAGTCGGCGCTGGCCGGTGAGGGCCTGTTGTTCGTCGTGCATTCGGCCGAGGCGCGCTATCACGCGCCGGCACGGCTGGACGACGAGCTGACCATCAGCGCCGAGGTAATCGAATTGAACCGTGCCAGCCTGCGTTTTCGTCAACAGGTCAGGCGGGCCGCGGATGCTGTGCTGCTCTGCGAAGGGCAGTTCCTGGTGGCCTGTGTGCGCGCCGACAACTTGAAACCCCGGGCCATCCCCGAATCCCTGCGCCATGCGTTCGCCGGGGTGCAGGCGCCGGGCCTAATTGCAGCAGGAGAGTAAGCGTGGAAGCCAACGCCAACGCCGTTGACCATATGTCGATGTGGAGTCTGATCAGTAACGCCAGTCTGGTGGTGCAGTTGGTGATGCTCACCCTGGTGGCCGCCTCGGTCATTTCCTGGGTGATGATCTTCCAGCGCAGCAATGCCATTCGCGCCGCCAAGCGTGCGCTGGATGCCTTCGAGGATCGCTTCTGGTCCGGTATCGACCTGTCCAAGCTGTATCGCCAGGCCGGCAGCAACCCCGACCCGGATTCCGGTCTGGAGCAGATCTTCCGCGCCGGCTTCAAGGAATTTTCCCGCCTGCGCCAGCAGCAGGGCGTCGACCCGGATGCGGTGATGGATGGGGTGTCGCGTGCCATGCGCGTGGCCATCTCGCGCGAAGAAGAGAAGCTGGAAACCGCGCTGCCGTTCCTCGCCACCGTCGGCTCCACCAGCCCCTACATCGGCCTGTTCGGCACCGTATGGGGCATCATGAACTCCTTCCGCGGTCTGGCCCAGGTGCAGCAGGCCACCCTGGCCACCGTCGCCCCGGGCATCGCCGAGGCGCTGATCGCCACCGCCATCGGCCTGTTCGCCGCGATTCCCGCGGTGATCGCCTACAACCGCTTCGCCGCCCGCGGCGAAATGCTGATCGGTCGTTACTACACCTTCGCCGACGAGTTCCAGGCCATCCTGCACCGCAAGGTGCACACCTCGGACGACTAAGACGCGCGCATAGGATAGGTGTTAGCCATGGCGAGAATTCGCAACAGACGCAAACCGGTCGCCGAGATGAACGTGGTGCCCTACATCGACGTGATGCTGGTGCTGCTGGTCATCTTCATGGTCACCGCGCCCATGCTCAACCAGGGCGTCAAGGTCGATCTGCCCAAGGTCAGCAGCGAGGCGCTGCCGCAGGACAACAACGCCCAGGTGCTGACCATTTCCATCAAGGCCGACAAGACCTACTACTGGAACATGGGCAGCGAGGTGGACGTCGACACCGAGCAGGAGCGTGCCTCGACCCTGGAACAGATGACCCAGGCGGTGTCGGCGATCATTGCCGAGAACCGTCGTCAGGGTAAGCCGGTTCAGGTGTTCGTGCGCGGCGACAAGTCGGTCGACTACGGCACGGTGATGGCCGCCATGGGCGGTCTGCAGCAGGCCGACGTGGGCAACGTCGGATTGATTACCGAGGCGCCCTGATGCAGCACAGCGAGCGTTCGCCCTCGGAAAGCTACTTCTGGCCCGTGGTCTGGGCCGTGGGTCTGCACGTCCTGATGTTTGCCATGCTGTTCGTCAGCTTCGCCTTCAGCCCCGAGCTGCCGCCGGCACGCCCGGTGGTGCAGGCCACCCTGTATCAATTGAAATCGCAGAGCCAGGCCACCACCCAGACCACCCAGAAGGTGGCGGGCGAGGCGCAGAAGACCTCGGCGCCGCAGTTCGAGACCGAGAGGCTCGAGCAGAAGAAGGCCGAGGAGCAGAAGCAGGCCCAGGCCGAAGCGCAGAAGGTAGCCGCGGCCAAGAAAGCCGAGGAACAAAAGAAGGCGGAAGAGGCTCGAAAGGCCGAACAGGCCAAAGCCGAAGCAGCGAAGAAGGCCGAAGCCGAGAAGAAGGCCGCCGAGCAGAAACGCCAGGCCGACATCGCCAAGAAACGCGCCGAGGAAGAGGCGAAGAAGAAAGCCGCCGAAGAGGCCAAGAAGAAGGCCGCGGCCGAAGAAGCGAAGAAGAGGGCAGCCGCCGAGGCGGCCAAGAAGAAAGCGGCCGAGGACGCCAAGCGCAAGGCCGAAGAGGCGCGGCGCAAGGCGGTCGAGGATCAGAAAGCGGCGGCCCTGGCCGAGCTGCTGTCGGACAACGTGCAGAACCAGCAGGCGCTGGCCGAGACCCATGGCGACCAGGTGGCGGGCAACCTCGACGACCTGATCATCAAGCTGATCACCGAGAACTGGCAGCGGCCGATGTCGGCGCGCCGCGGCATGAGCGTCGAACTGCTGATTCAGATGCTGCCCGACGGCACCATCGCCAACGCCAGCGTGTCACGCTCCAGCGGCGATGCGCCGTTCGACAGCTCCGCCGTGGCCGCGGTGCGTAACGTCGGCCGTATTCCCGAAATGCAACAATTGGATCGCGCTACCTTTGACTCCCTGTACAGGCAGCGTCGCGTCATTTTCAAACCGGAGGATTGAGCGCTGTGAATACCCTGATTCGTATGGCCCTGTTGGGTCTGATCATGCTGGTCGGCAGCGTGCAGGCGGCCGATCCGCTGGTGATCTCCCATGGCGCCGACCGTGCCACGCCGATCGCCGTGGTGCCCTTCGGCTGGCAGGGCGGCTCGGTACTGCCCGAGGACATGGCCGAGATCATCGGCAACGACCTGCGCAACTCCGGCTACTTCGAGCCGATTCCGCGGCAGAACATGATCAGCCTGCCGACCCAGGCCAGCGAAGTCATCTACCGCGACTGGAAGGCCCTCGGCGCCCAGTACGTGCTGGTCGGCAGCCTGGTGCCGAACGCCGGTCGCCTGCAGGTGCAGTACGCGCTGTTCAACGTCAGCACCGAACAGCAGGTGATGACCGGCAGCGTCGGCGGCGGTACCGACCAGCTGCGCGACATGGCCCACCATATCGCCGATCAGTCGTTCGAGAAGCTCACCGGCGTCAAGGGCGCGTTTTCCACCCGCCTGCTGTACGTCACCGCCGAGCGCTTCGGTGCCAACAACACCCGTTACACCCTGCAGCGTTCCGACTACGACGGCGCCCGCGCGGTGACCCTGCTGCAGTCGCGCGAGCCGATCCTGTCGCCGTCCTTCGCGCCCGATGGCCGGCGTATCGCCTACGTGTCGTTCGAGCAGCGCCGCCCGCGCATCTTCGTCCAGCATATCGACACCGGCCGCCGCGAGCAGATCACCAACTTCGAGGGTCTCAACGGCGCGCCGGCCTGGTCGCCGGATGGCAATCGCCTGGCCTTCGTGCTGTCGCGCGACGGCAACCCGGAAATCTACGTGATGGACATGGGCAGCCGGCAGATGCGCCGCATCACCAACCATTACGCCATCGACACCGAGCCGTTCTGGGGCAAGGACGGGCAGACCCTGTACTTCACCTCGGATCGCGCCGGCAAACCGCAGATCTACAAGACCAACATCAACAACGGGGCGGTGGAGCGGGTAACCTTCGTCGGTAACTACAACGCCAACCCGAAGTTGTCGGCCGACGAGAAGACCCTGGTGATGATCCATCGCCAGGACGGTTTCACCGTGTTCAAGGTGGCCGCGCAGGACCTGGAAACCAAGCGCCTGCGCATACTTTCCGACACAAGTTTGGACGAGTCGCCCACTGTTGCGCCCAATGGCGCCATGCTAATCTACGCCACCCGCCAGCAGGGCCGGGGAGTCTTGATGTTGGCGTCCACCAATGGACGCGTGAGGCTCCCTCTTCCTACCGCTCAAGGCGAAGTTCGAGAGCCTTCTTGGTCCCCTTACCTGAACTGATGCGGCGCTACACCTTTATTGCTTAACACAACTGGGGTTCATTAGGAGTTACATGATGGAAATGCTGAAATTCGGTAAGTTTGCTGCACTGTCCCTGGCTCTCGCCGTCGCTGTTGGTTGCTCTTCCAAAGGCGGTGACGCTGCTGGTGAAGGCGCAGTCGACCCGAACGCCGGTTACGGTGCCAACACCGGTGCCGTCGACGGCAGCCTGAGCGAAGAAGCCGCCCTGCGCGCTATCACCACCTTCTACTTCGAGTACGACAGCTCCGACCTGAAGGCCGAAGCCATGCGCGCTCTGGACGTACACGCCAAGGACCTGAAAGGCAACGGCGCTCGCGTCGTTCTGGAAGGCCACGCCGACGAGCGCGGTACCCGTGAGTACAACATGGCTCTGGGCGAGCGTCGTGCCAAGGCCGTTCAGCGCTACCTGGTGCTGCAGGGCGTTTCCCCGGCTCAGCTGGAACTGGTTTCCTACGGCGAAGAGCGTCCGGTTGCCACTGGCAACGACGAGCAGTCCTGGGCTCAGAACCGTCGCGTAGAGCTGCGCAAGTAAGCTGCCATGCGTAATTGCCGCCGTATCCTGACCCTTCTGACGCTCGCCCTGCCGCTTGCGGCGATGGCGGAAGTTCCCGTACTGGAAAGCAGCTCCATGCCGCAAGGCAGCAGCTATCCACCGGCGGGTTATGGTACGGCCGGCTCCTACGCCGGGGGCGGGGCACAAGCCCCGGCCTCGGCGCAGGGTATGCTGTTCAACCAGCTCGAGCAGATGCAGCAGGAAATTGCCCAGCTGCGCGGCATGCTCGAAGAACAGCAGAACGAAATCCAGCGCCTCAAGCAGGAGAGCCTCGAGCGCTATCAGGATCTGGACCAACGCCTGTCTTCCGGTGCTGGCTCCGCTGCTCCCGCACAGAATTCCGCCGCTGGCGCGATCAACGCCAACGGTACCCCGACGCCGCCTGCCGCCCAGCAGCAGGCCAGCGCCGAGCCGGGTGATCCGGCCAAGGAAAAGCTCTATTACGACGCCGCCTTCGACCTGATCAAGGCCAAGGATTTCGACAAGGCGTCGCAGGCTTTCACCGCCTTCCTCAACCGCTATCCCAACAGCCAGTACGCCGGCAATGCACAGTACTGGCTGGGCGAGGTCAATCTGGCCAAGGGCGACCTGCAGGGCGCCGGTCAGGCCTTCGCCAAGGTCAGCCAGGCGTACCCGAGCCATGCCAAGGTGCCGGATTCGCTGTTCAAGCTGGCAGATGTGGAGAAGCGCCTGGGCAACAACGACAAGGCCCGCGGCATTCTCCAGCAGGTCATCGCCCAGTTTCCCGGCAGCTCGGCCGCGCAGTTGGCCCAGCGCGATCTGCAGCGCCTGCCGTAACGGCCACGACCTTTCAAGAACCCGCGCCAAGCGCTGGTTTTTTATGCTCGGCTGTCGTGCTGCAGGCTGTGCCGGCGCACTCCAATGGGCGATGGCGGGGTGAAATATCGACCGCGGCGTTTTTCGTTTAGAATCGCCAGCCCCGCAACGGCTGCGAAGTTTCAGCTCGGCTGATGCCTTCGCCGTGCGGGGTAACCGATCGCTGCCGCTACGTGCGGCAAGCATCCCGATTCAACGCAACGGAGGCGGATGGCCTGTTTCGTCATCACGCCCGTGGCCACTATGCAAACAACCCTGCGCATCACCGAGATCTTCTACTCGCTGCAGGGCGAGACGCGTACCGCCGGCTTGCCGACGGTATTCGTGCGCCTGACCGGCTGTCCCCTGCGCTGTCAGTACTGCGACACTGCTTACGCCTTTAGCGGCGGCGAGCTCGTTGCGCTGGACGCCATCCTCGACCAAGTGGCGGCCTACAAGCCGCGCTACGTTTGCGTCACCGGCGGCGAGCCGCTGGCCCAGCCCAATTGCATTGCCCTGCTCGAGCGCCTGTGCGACGCCGGCTACGAGGTGTCGCTGGAGACCAGCGGCGCGCTCGACGTATCGGCCGTCGATCCGCGGGTGAGCAAGGTGCTCGACCTGAAGACCCCGGGCTCGGCCGAGGTGCAGCGCAATCGCTACGAGAACATCGACTGGCTGACCGCCAAGGATCAGGTCAAGTTCGTCATCTGCTCGCGCGAGGACTACGACTGGGCGGTGTCCAAGCTGATCCAGTATCGCCTCGAGGCGCGCGCCGGCGAGGTGCTGTTCTCGCCCAGCCACCAGCAGCTGGACGCGCGCGCGCTGGCCGACTGGATAGTGGCGGACAACCTGCCGGTACGCCTGCAACTGCAGCTGCACAAGATTCTCTGGAACGACGAGCCGGGACACTGAGCATGAACGACAAGAAAGCGCTGATTCTTCTCTCCGGCGGCCTGGACTCGGCCACCGTGGTGGCCATGGCCAAGGCCGAGGGCTACGCCTGCTACAGCATGAGCTTCGACTACGGTCAGCGTCATCGCGCCGAGTTGCAGGCCGCCGAGCGCGTTGCCCGGCAACTGGGGGTGGTCGAGCACAAGGTGATCGGTCTCAACCTCAACGGCATCGGCGGCTCGGCGTTGACCGATGCGTCCATCGCCGTGCCGGAAACCCCCGGCGAGGGCATTCCGGTGACTTACGTGCCGGCACGCAACACGGTGTTCCTGTCCCTGGCCCTGGGCTGGGCGGAAGTGCTGGGCGCACGCGATATCTTTATCGGGGTCAACGCGGTGGACTATTCCGGCTATCCCGACTGCCGGCCGGAATTTATCGAGGCCTTCGAGCGCATGGCCAACCTGGCGACCAAGGCCGGGGTGGAAGGGCAGGGCTTTCGCATTCGCGCGCCGCTGCAGCAGCTGAGCAAGGGCGAAATCATCCAGGCCGGCATGCTCCTGGGCGTGGATTACGGGCTGACCGTGTCCTGCTACCAGGCCGACGACGACGGCCGCGCCTGTGGCAAGTGCGACAGCTGCCGCCTGCGCGCCGCCGGTTTCGTCGCCGCTGGCGTACCCGATGCTACCCGCTACGTTTGAAAAAGTTTTCGCGAAGTGTTGATTTCCTGAATTAAATCAGTATCATGCGCCTCGCGTTGGGTCGTTAGCTCAGTTGGTAGAGCAGTTGGCTTTTAACCAATTGGTCGTAGGTTCGAATCCTACACGACCCACCAGATCGCAAAAGCCAGTCGCAAGACTGGCTTTTTTTTGCTCTCGGAAAAGCTCCTTGGCCGATGCTGCCCCGCCTGTGGCGATGGGCAGCCAGGGGGTATACTCGCAGCTCGCTCAAGAGCGCCGCAGGTTCGATGATATGACGCAGATTTCCGAACGCCTTCTGGTTCAAGCCCACCTCGATGCCAAACAGCCCAAGCCTCTGACCGCCGAGGAAGAGGCCTTCTATCGCCGTGAAATCGCCGCCGAGCTGAAGAAGCAGAACGCGGTGCTGGTGGCGCACTATTACTGCGACCCGGTGATCCAGGCCCTGGCCGAGGAAACCGGCGGCTGCGTTTCCGACTCTCTGGAAATGGCCCGCTTCGGCAACCAGCACCCGGCGCAGACCGTGGTGGTGGCCGGGGTCAAGTTCATGGGCGAGACGGCGAAGATCCTCAACCCGGAAAAGCGCGTGCTGATGCCGACCCTGGAGGCGACCTGCTCGCTCGATCTGGGTTGCCCGGTGGACGAGTTCTCGGCCTTCTGCGATCAGCATCCCGAGCGCACCGTGGTGGTCTACGCCAACACCTCGGCGGCGGTCAAGGCGCGGGCCGACTGGGTGGTGACCTCCAGCTGCGCCCTGGAGATCGTCGAGAGCCTGATGGACAACGGCGAAACCATCATCTGGGCGCCGGACAAGCACCTGGGCAACTACATCCAGCGCGAGACCGGCGCCGACATGCTGCTGTGGGACGGCGCCTGCATCGTGCACGAAGAGTTCAAGTCCAAGCAGCTGCTGGACATGAAGGCGCTCTACCCCGACGCCGCCATTCTGGTGCACCCGGAGTCGCCGCAGAACGTGGTCGAGCTGGCCGATGCGGTGGGCTCCACCAGCCAGTTGATCAAGGCGGCGCAGACCCTGCCCAATTCCACCTTCATCGTCGCCACCGACCGCGGCATTTTCTACAAGATGCAGCAGCTGTGCCCGGACAAGACCTTTATCGAGGCGCCCACTGCCGGCAACGGCGCGGCCTGCCGCAGCTGCGCGCACTGCCCGTGGATGGCGATGAACACCCTGGAGCGGGTGCTCACCGGCCTGCGCGAAGGCAGTGGCGAGATTCATGTCGACCCGGCGCTGATTCCCAAGGCGGTCAAGCCGCTCAAGCGCATGCTCGATTTCACCCAGGCCGCCAGGCTGAAGGTGGCGGGCAACGCCTGATACGCCCGCGCAACCCGACAAAGCCCGGCACATGCCGGGCTTTGTGTTTTCAGTAGCCTGGATGCAATCCGGGTCTACGCTCAGGCCGCCCAGTTGCCCGGCAGGTTGACGAAATTCAGCAGCTCGCGCAGCCGGCCGTGGTCGCGGCCGTTGAAGGCGAAGGCCAGGCGGGTCAGGTGGCACAGTTCGGGTTCGTCGCGTTCCTGCTCGCAGTAGGGCTGCTGGCTGAAACCGCCCTGTTTGCATAGGCCGGCGAATTCCCCCTGCAACTGCTTGAGCGCGGCGTCGCTGAGCGGGTGGTTGAGGCGCAGGACGAAGCTGTCCTTGAGCCAGCGGCTGGAGTGGAAGTTGCGGTAGAACTGGGCGATTTCCTCGGCGGCGTCTTCGGCGCTGTGCACCAGGCGCATTAGGTTGAGGTCGCTGGGCAGGATATAGCCCTTGTCCGCCAGTTCCTGCTGGAGAAATTCGATGGCGCGCTGCCAGTAGCTGCCGCCCGGCTGATCCAGCAGCACCACCGGCACCAGTGGGCTCTTGCCGGTCTGGATCAGGGTGAGTACTTCCAGCGCCTCGTCCAGGGTGCCGAAACCGCCGGGGCAGAGCACCAGGGCGTCGGCCTCCTTGACGAAGAACAGCTTGCGCAGGAAGAAGAAGTGAAACGACAGCAGATGCTCGCTGCCCTGCATGGTGGCGTTGGCGTTCTGCTCGAACGGCAGGGTGATGTTGAAGCCCAGGCTGTTCTCGCGTCCGGCGCCCTCGTGGGCGGCAGCCATGATGCCGCCGCCGGCGCCGGTGATGACCATCAGGTCGTAGCGCGCCAGGGTCGCGCCCAGCTCGCGGGCCAGGGTGTAGACCGGGTGCTCGGCCGGCGTGCGCGCCGAGCCGAAGACCGTGACCTTGCGCCGGCGCTTGAACTGTTCCAGGGTGCTGAAGGCGTGCTCCATCTCGCGCAGGGTCTGCAGCATGATCTTGGCGTCCCAGCGGTTGCGGTCGGCCTGGGCCATGCGGATCACGGTGGTGAGCATGTCGCGGTACAGCGGCAGGTTCGGGCTGTTGCCGGGGGCGGAGAGGGCGAGCAGCTCGTCCACTTTGCTGGCCAGGTCGATGCCACTGGTCTGGAAGTGACGTGACAGGTAATCGTCCGGTTCGTAGGGCATGCAGCGTCTCCTTGATCGAATCCGCTCGGCACCTCCAAGTCCCTGAAAGCCCGAGCCTTTTCAGAGTATGGACGTCTGCGGACGATGGCGGAAGGCGCATCGGGCGCGAGCGTCGCTGGCCGCGCCGGTCAGATGGCGATCTGCTCGCCCGGTTCGGGGATGTTGGCGATCCAGTTCAGCCGCTGGCGCAGGGCTTGCTGCAGCGCCTGCATCTTCTCCAGCTCGCCGTGCACCAGGTACAGCTCGGGGTGGTGCTCGAAATGGCTGGCCCAGTCGAGCAGCTGCGATTGCCCGGCATGCGCCGAGAAGCCGCCCAGGGTATGCACCTTGGCCTTCACCGCGATGCGCTGGTGCAGCACCTTCACCGTACTGGCGCCGTCGACTATCAGGCGGCCGAGGGTGCCCTTGGCCTGGAAGCCGGGGAACACCAGGTGGCAGTTCTCGCGCCAGAGGTTGTGCTTGAAGTGATGGACAATGCGCCCGCCGTTGCACATGCCGGCGCCGGCGATGATGATCGCGCCGCTGTTGATCCGGTTGATCGCCATCGACTCCTCGGCGCTGGGCGTACAGCGCAGGATCGGCAGCCAGTCCTCGACTCGCTTGACCCCCTTGGCGGCCAGCGCGGCACGATCCTCGGCGGCGAACTGGTCGTGGAAGCGGCTGTAGATGGCGTTGGCGCGGATCGCCATGGGGCTGTCGAGGAACACCGCCTGTTGCGGCAGGCGGCCCTCCTGGTAGAAGCGCCCCAGGTAGTAGATCAGGTCCTGGGTGCGGCCGACGGCGAAGGAGGGAATCAGCACGTTGCCGCCCTCGCGGTGGGCCTGCTGCAGGATCGCCGCCAGCTCCTCCAGGGTGTCCTCGCTACGGCGGTGGTCGCGGTCGCCGTAGGTCGACTCCATCAGCAGCACGTCGGCCTCGCTCAGCGTGGTCGGCGCCTGCATCAGCGGCGAGCAGGTATTGCCCAGGTCGCCGGAAAACACCAGATGGCGGTGCAGGTGGTGGTCCTCGATCTTCATCTCCACTATCGCCGCGCCGAGGATATGCCCGGCGTTATGGAAGGTCACCTGCACCCCTTTGGCCACCTCCACCGGCGTGCCGTAGGCGTGGGTGCGGCGCTGGCCGAGCGCCTGCTCGGCGTTGGCCAGGGTGTACAGCGGCACGATCGCCGGCTTGCCCTGGCGCGCGCGCCAGCGGTTCTCCCACTCGGCGTCCTTCTCCTGGAGAAAGGCGGCATCCAGCAGCATCAGTTCGAGCAGCTCGCCGCTGGCCTCGGTGACATGGATGGCGCCGCGGTAACCCTCGGCCACCAGGCGCGGCAGCAGGCCGCTGTGGTCGAGGTGGGCGTGGGATACCACCACCGCATCCAGGCCGCGCGGGTCGAAGGGGAAGGCGCTGCGGTTGCGGTCCTCCTCCTCGCGGCGGCCCTGGTGCATGCCGCATTCGAGCAGCACCTTGGCGCCGTCGCGGCTCTCCACCAGGTAGCAGGAGCCGGTGACTTGGCGAATGGCGCCGAGAAAGCTCAGTAATGCCATGATCCTCATCTCCAGTAGGCGACGGCCCATCTTGCCGAGCCGCGCGGACGATGCCGTTGATGCAGGTCAGTATGGTCGCTGGCGCGCCGTTCGTCCGGGCGAGCCGGCCATGGCGCATCGTCTGATTTACTGGAGAGGTGAGGGCGCGTCGTCTGGCGCAGATGCACGGCAAGGAAAGGGAGGGGCAGGCATGCCCAAGTTGATCCTGGAGATAGATGTGGATTTGTACCGCCTGCTGCAGCAGGCGGCGCGCACCAATCAGTTGAGCCTGGAAGACGAATGCCTGCGTCGCCTGGAGGGTGGCG
The DNA here is from genome assembly GCF_000465935.2 of Pseudomonas sp. EGD-AK9. NCBI lineage: Bacteria > Pseudomonadati > Pseudomonadota > Gammaproteobacteria > Pseudomonadales > Pseudomonadaceae > Pseudomonas > Pseudomonas sp. EGD-AK9. The sequence continues at coordinate 21,284 of NZ_AVOF01000573.1, read as the reverse complement.
TGCGCCGCTCGCGCTATATGGAGGCGCTGCTCGCCGAACTGCGCGCCGACGACGCGCAGCGTCGGGCCGAGAAGGGCTGAAGGCTTACAGGCCGCAGTCGGCCCTGTCGAACTGCTCGGTGGTTACCGGGCGGTTGCTGCGGTATTCGCTGAACTGGTAGCGCAGCTGCGCGCCCTGGGCCAGCAGCTGGCGATAGCCCGGGTTGCGGCACACGCTGGCGGCCAGCTGGGCGCGCACCGTGTCCGGATTGCCGCGCATCTGCGCGGCGTGGGCCGGCCGGACGCTGAGGTGGTTGATCAGGGTGTGGCCTTCGACGGTGTAGCCCTGATCGAGGATGTCCTCGTTGATCGCCCGCGGCGTGCCCTCGCTGCTTTGCCGGGCGACCTGCTCGAGGGCGCGGGTCAGTTCGAGCTCCTTGAGCGAGGCGGCCTGGGCGGCGACGGGCAGAGCCAGGGCGAGGACGAGGGCGGTAACGCGGGACATGCGGATTCTCCTGAACGAGTGCGGGCTTTGACCCGCCAGGCGCGGCCGGGTTCAGCGCCTGGCGCATCATAGCCTGCCCGGCTTTGTTAAACTGCCGCGTTTTTTCTGTCGAGCCCTGTTCGTGGACCAGTCCCATCCCCCGCATGCCGTCGCCCGGCTACGCGCCGAGCGCCTGGCGCGCAGCGTGAAACCCTTCGTCGCCCGTGGCTCGCGAGCCGAGCGCTGCCCGGCTTGCCGGGTGCAGCCGGATTACTGCCTGTGCGCCTGGCGCCCGCGGGTGGAGGCGCATGCCGGCATGTGCCTGGTGATGCACGACATCGAGGCGCTCAAGCCGAGCAACACCGGCTGGCTGATCGCCGACGTGGTGGCCGACACCTACGCCTTCGGCTGGACGCGCACCGCGGTCGATCCGGCGCTGCCGGCGCTGCTCGCCGAGCCGCAGTGGCAGCCCTACCTGGTGTTTCCCGGCGAGTACGCCGCTCCCGAGCGGGTGGTGGACGAGGTGCATCTGGCGCCGGGCAAGCGGCCGCTGTTCGTGCTGCTGGATGCGACCTGGACCGAGGCGCGCAAGATGTTTCGCAAGAGCCCCTATCTGGACGCGCTGCCGGTGCTCAGCCTGACCCCGGCGCAGCTGTCGCGCTACCGCCTGCGGCGCTCCACCCGCGGCGAGCACCTGTGCACCGCCGAGGTGGCGGCCATGTGCCTGGAACTGGCCGGCGACGCGCAGGCCAGCGAGGCGCTGGACTGCTACCTGGATGCCTTCAGTCAGCATTACCTGGCGGCAAAGCGGCGCCTGCCGCTGGATCTTTCCGACGAGCTGCATCAGCGCCTGGCGCATTTTCGCTGAGCGCGGCCGGCAGCGGCTTGGGCCACAGCTGGGCCAGGAGCATGCCGGCGAACATCAGCGCGCAGCCCAGGTAGCCACGCAGCGCCAGCACTTCGCCGAGCAGCAGGGCGCCGGCGATGGCGGCGAACACCGCCTCCAGCGAGAGGATGATCGCCGCGTGCGAGGCGATGGCGTGCTGCTGCGCCACCACCTGCAGGGTAAAACCGACGGCCACGCCGAACAGGCCGCCATAGAGGATGGCCGGACCGGCTTTGATAATGCCGTCCAGGGTCGCCGTCTCGAAGACCAGCGCCAGCAGCAGGCTGATCGCGGCGCAGGTGGCGAACTGGATGAATGCCAGACGCAGCGGGTCGTGGCGGCTGGCGAAGAAGCCCACCAGCAGCACGTGCACGCCCCAGACGAAGGCGCCGGCCAGTTGCAGCCAGTCGCCGGAGGCGACGGTGAAGCCCTCGCCGACGCTGAGCAGGAACATGCCGAGCACCGCCAGGCTGGCGCCCAGCCAGATGCCCAGGCCGCTGCGCTGGCCGATCAGCAGGCCGAGGATCGGCACGACTATGACGTACAGCCCGGTGATGAAGCCGGAGTTGGTCACCGTGGTGAACAGCAGGCCGACCTGCTGCAGGTTGATCCCCAGCGACAGCGCCAGGCCCATCACCACGCCGCCGAGCAGCAGGCCGCGGCTCAGCGGCGCCGCCGGGCGTCGGCTGCGCCGTTGCAGCAGGGCCAGCAGCGGCAGCAGCACCAGGCAGGCCAGGGCGAAACGCAGGCCGGTGTAGAGGAAGGGGCCGATGCTGTCCATGCCCAGGCGCTGGGCGACGAAGGCGCTGCCCCAGATCATCGCGGTAATCAGCATCAACAGGTCGGCGCGCAGGGCTTGGCTCGGCATGGCGGTGTCTCGGCGGGCAAAGCGGCGAATCGTGCCGCAAAGCGCGGCGCTTGACCACCCCGTCACGGCTCGGCATGCTGGGCGCCGCCGTCGCTCCGTGTGGGGAGCCTGCCGCGTCGAGTGCGCAGGCTTGAGCGGGTCGTCCGGCGCCAGGCGCTGCCATAATCAATGCAGTGCACTCATAACAAGAACAGGATCTGCCAATGGCCGCCTACGAAATCCTGATTGCCGACGACCATCCGTTGTTTCGCAGCGCGCTGCAGCAAGCCCTGACCCTGGGCCTGGGGCCCGAGGTGCGGCTGGTGGAAGCCGCCAGCATCGCCGAGCTGGAAGGCCACCTGGCCGCCAAGAGCGACTGGGACCTGGTTCTGCTCGACCTCAACATGCCCGGCGCCTACGGCTTCTCCGGTCTGGTGCTGCTGCGCGGGCAATACCCGCAGATTCCCGTGGTGATGATCTCCGCGCAGGAGGAGGCCTCGGTGGTCAACCGCTCCCGCGAGTTCGGCGCCAGCGGCTTCATCCCCAAGTCCAGCCCGCTGGAAACCATCCAGCAGGCCGTGCGCCAGGTGCTCGACGGCGATACCTGGTGGCCGCCGCTGGCCGAGGAGGGCGCGCCGGTGTCGGCCGAGGCCAAGGCCGCCAGCGCCGGCCTGGCCAGCCTCACCCCGCAGCAGTTCCGCGTGCTGACCATGGTCTGCGAAGGCCTGCTGAACAAGCAGATTGCTTACGAGCTGAGCGTCTCCGAGGCCACGGTCAAGGCCCACGTCACCGCCATCTTCCGCAAGCTCGGGGTGCGCACCCGCACCCAGGCGGCGCTGCTGCTGCAGCAGATGGAGTCGATTCCGGGTTAATGGCCCAGGCGGACCAAGCGTTCGCCGTGTAAGACGGTGGACAAGCCTGCGGCATGTCCACCCTAGGCAATCGACGGCAGGACGATCTGATCGCTGCGCGCCACCCCGACGGTGAGCGCGCGGCACTGTTCGAGAAACTCGCGCATGGCCGCGGTCTGGTACTTCTGCTTGTGCCAGATGAAGTAGAACTGCCGGCGCAGGTCCAGCTGCGGCGTCTCCACCGGCACCAGGCTGCCGCGACGGAAGGCGTCGCGCAGCGCCAGGCGCGAGATGCAGCCGATGCCCAGGCCCGACTCCACCGCGCGTTTGATTGCCTCGGTGTGTTCCAGCTCCAGGCGGATGTTCAGGCTGCGCGGGTGATGGCGCATGGCCTGATCGAAGGTCAGGCGGGTGCCCGAGCCCTGCTCGCGGAGAATCCAGGCCTCGTGCGTGAGCTCCTCCAGCGTCGCCGTGCCGCGCGCGGCGAGGGCATGCTGCGGCGCGCAGAACACCACCAGCTCGTCCTCCACCCAGGGCTGCACCTCGATGTCCGGGTGCTGGCAGTCGCCTTCGATCAGGCCCAGGTCCAGCTCGTAGTGGGCGATCTGCTGCACCACGTGGGCAGTGTTGTGCACCTGCAGCTTCACCCGGCATTCGGGATGGCGTTGCATGAAACTGCCGATCAGCAGGGTGGCCAGGTAGTTGCCCACGGTGAGAGTGGCGCCGACGTTGAGCGAGCCGAAGCCGCTCTTGCCGCCGAGCAGGCGTTCGATCTCGCGCGCCTGGTCGAGCAGCGCCACCGCCTGCGGCAGCAACTGGCGACCCAGGGCGTTGAGCGCCAGGCGCTTGCCGGCGCGGTCGAACAGCTGGCAGTCGGAGTGGCGCTCCAGCTCGGTCAGCGAGGTGCTGGTGGCCGATTGCGACAGCGCCAGCGACTCGGCCGCGCGCGAGACGCTTTCCTGCTGGGCCACGGCGACGAAGACCTGGAGTTGTCTGAGAGTAAATCGCATATCGATATAACCGATAACCTATATCTTGATAATCCACTTAACAGATATTCTGCGCCCGCCTAGAATGCCGCGCAATTCGTCTTTTTTGGTTCCCGTCCTCGCGAGGAAGTCCGCATGAGCAATATGAACGTCGAGCGTGTGCTCAGCGTCCACCACTGGAACGACACCCTGTTCAGCTTCAAGTGCACCCGCGACCCGGGCCTGCGCTTCGAGAACGGCCAGTTCGTCATGATCGGCCTGCAGCAGCCCAACGGTCGTCCGCTGATGCGCGCCTACTCCATCGCCAGTCCGAACTACGAGGAGCACCTGGAGTTCTTCAGCATCAAGGTGCCGGACGGCCCGCTGACCTCGCAGCTGCAGCACCTCAAGGAAGGCGACGAGATCGTCATCAGCAAGAAGCCCACCGGCACCCTGGTGCTCGACGACCTGCTGCCGGGCAAGCACCTCTACCTGCTGTCCACCGGCACCGGCCTGGCGCCGTTCATGAGCGTGATCCAGGACCCGGAAACCTACGAGCGTTTCGACAAGGTGATCCTGGTGCACGGCGTGCGCTACGTGAACGAGGTGGCCTACCGCGAGTTCATCACCGAGCACCTGCCGCAGAACGAGTTCTTCGGCGAGGCGCTCAAGGGCAAGCTGATCTACTACCCGACCGTGACCCGCGAGCCGTTCGAGAACCAGGGCCGCCTGACCGACCTGATGCGCAGCGGCAAGCTGTTCGCCGATATCGGCCTGCCGCCGATCAACCCGCAGGACGACCGCGCGATGATCTGCGGCAGCCCGAGCATGCTCGACGAGACCAGCGAAGTGCTCGACGGCTTCGGCCTGAAGATCTCCCCGCGCATGGGTGAGCCGGGCGACTACCTGATCGAGCGCGCCTTCGTCGAGAAGTAAGACCGCAGCGAAAACGACAAAGCCGCCCACTGGGCGGCTTTGTCGTTGTAGGGCCGTAGGGTGCGTCGTGCGCACCAACCCTTCATGGAAGCCCGGGGATGGCCCCCGGCGGCGTTACAGACGCTTGGCCTCGAGGATCAGCACCGGCTCGCGCGGCACGTTCTGGTGCATGCCGCGGTTGGCGGTGGGCACCTGGGCGATCTTGTCCACCACCTCCATGCCGCGGGTCACCTTGCCGAACACCGCGTAGCCGAAGTCGCGCGAGCCGTGGTCGAGGAAGGCGTTGTCCTTGTGGTTGATGAAGAACTGGCTGGTGGCCGAGTCGCGTACCTGGGTACGGGCCATGGCCAGGGTACCGCGCACGTTGTGCAGGCCGTTGTCGGCTTCGTTCTTGATCGGCGTGTCGGTGTCCTTCTGCTGCATCTGCGCATCGAAGCCGCCGCCCTGGACCATGAAGCCGGGGATCACCCGGTGGAACTGGGTGCCGGCGTAGAAGCCGCTGTCGACGTACTTGAGGAAGTTGGCGGTGCTGATCGGCGCCTTGTCGGCGGCCAGCTCCACCTCGATCTCGCCGAGGCTGGTGGTCAGCAGCACCTTGGGATTGTCCGCCGCCAGCAGGCTGGTGGAGAGCAGCAGGGAACAGGCGGCGAAGGCGAGTTGCTTGAGCATGATGGTCAGTTTTCCTTGTTGGCGGTTTCTTCGAGAAAGGCGAGCAGGGCGCTGTTGAAGCGTTCGGGTTGATCCAGCGGGGTGGCGTGGCGCGAATTTTCGATCACCAGCAGGCGCGCGTCGGGCATTTCGGCGACGTACTCGCGCTTGCGTTCGACCGGGGTGTAGTCGCGGTCGGCGCTGATCACCAGGGTAGGACAGGTGATGCGGCTCAGGCGTTCCCGCACGCCCCAGCCGATGATGGCGTCGAGGCTGGCCAGGTAGGCGCGCTTGTCGTTCTGCGGCCAGCGCTCTTCGATCTTGCGTCGCAGTTCGGCCTGCTCCGGCCTGGGGAACAGCAGCTTGCCCAGGGCCTTGGCGATGGTCTCCAGGCTGAGCAGGCGCGACAGCGTCCAGCGCTTGCCGATTTCCAGCCAGTCGCGCGGGCTTTTCGCCTTCACCTCCGGGCCGCTGTTGACTATGGTCAGGCTGCGCAGCAGCTCCGGGCGGTCGACGCCGAGCTGGAAGCCGATCATGCCGCCCATGGAAATGCCCACCAGGTGCACCGGTGGCAGCTGCAGGTGCTCGATCAGCGCGGCCACGTCATCGGCGAAATCGGCAATGCGATAGGCTTCGCGCGGTTTGTCCGAGCGGCCATGGCCGCGCACGTCGAGCGCCAGCACGCGGTAGTGCTGGCTGAGCACGGGAATCTGGTACTCCCAGTCGCGGGTGCTCGAACCCAGGCCGTGCACCAGCAGCAGCGGCGCGCCGTGGCCGTAGTCCTCGTAGTGCAGCTGGCAACCGTCGTTGTCGAAGTAGGGCATGGCCGGGGTCTCAGTTGGGCGACTGTGGGGCGGCGAAGGCGGCATCCAGGGGGGCGGCGTCGAAGTTCTTGATCAGCTCGATGAGAATCTGCGTGGCCGGGCCGAGCACCCGTTCCTTGTTGCTGTAGAGGAAGAAGCGCGGCTTGCGCGTGCCGCCCTGGGCCAGCGGCAGCGGCTTGAGCAAGCCCTCGTCCAGCTCGCGGGCGATCAGGTGGCGCGGCAGCCAGGCGAAGCCGAGGCCGCTGCCGACGAAGGTGCGCGCGGTGGACAGGCTGCCGACGGTCCAGCGTTGTTCGGCACCGAGCCAGCCGCTGTCGCGCGGCTGCACCCGGCCGCTGTCGCGGATCACCACCTGCATCTGGGTTTCCAGGTCCTGGAAGCTCAGCTCGCGCTGCAGGCGGTGCAGGGCATGTTCCGGATGGGCCACGGCGATAAATTCCACCTCGCCCAGTTCCTGCGGCAGGTAGCCGGTGATGTTGAGGGCGCTGATGGCCAGGTCGGCGGAGCCTTCGAGCAGCACCTCCTCGACGCCGGACAGCACCTCCTCGCGCAGGCGCACGCGGCAGCCGCGGCTCTGCGGCATGAAGGCCGACAGCGCGCGGACGATATTGGCGGTGGGGTAGGCGGCGTCCACCACCAGGCGCACCTCGGCTTCCCAGCCCTGCTCCATATGGTGGGCCAGGTCTTCCAGCTGGCTGGCCTGCTTGACCAGTTGCCGCGAACGGCGCAGCAGCACGTCGCCGGCCTCGGTGAGCACCGCCTTGCGCCCGTCGATGCGCAGCAGCGGCACGCCGAGCTGCTCCTGCATGCGCGCCACGGTGTAGCTGACCGAGGATTGCGAGCGGTGCAGCACCTCGGCGGCCTGGGCGAAGCCGCCCTGGTCGACCACCGCCTGCAGGGTGCGCCATTGATCCAGGGTTACACGGGGAGCCTTCATTGCTTTGTCCTGTCTCTGCCGGCAAACGGGTTCTATCGCCGGCGATATCCACCTACACTGGCGCTTCCCCGTTGGAGAGCGTCGATGAAAAAACTCTGCTGCCTGCTGTTCGTCCTGTTGCCGCTGGGCGCCCATGCCTACCCCATTGAGCTGGACAAGCAGCTCAACGGTGCCGAGGTGTCCGCCAGCACCCAGGAGATCGACCACAATATGGCGGCGCTGATGCTCTACAACTATGGTCAGAGCGAGGCCGAATGCACCGCGGTGTTCCGCAACGGCCCCGAAGCGCCGCGGACCCGTCGGGCCGCGCTGGCGCCGGGGGCGAACACCAATCTGACGGTCAAGTTCACCCGCAGTGTGATTCGCCTGCGGGTCAGCCTGACCTGTGGCCTCAAGTAAGCAGAGCCTAGTGCCGGGGCAAAGATAAATCAACTTTGTCGATATATGTAAGCGGATATTTGCGCTTTTTAATCGATAGTTGCGACTCTAATCTCTGCTCCATCGATCTCTACCCACCTCGATGGAGTCTCAAACATGTCCCGTGTTCTGGTTATCGAAAGCAGCGCCCGTCAACAAGGCTCGGTGTCCCGCGAGCTGACCCAGCAGTTCATCGCCAACTGGCAGGCCGCCCATCCCGCCGACCAGATCCAGGTACGCGACCTGGCCGCCGAGCCGGTGCCGCACCTGGATGCCACCCTGCTGGGCGGCTGGATGACCCCGACCGAGCAGCAGAGCGAGGCGGAGAAGGCCGCGCTGGCACGCTCCAACCAGCTCACCGACGAGCTGCTGGCCGCCGACGTGTTGGTGCTGGCCGCGCCCATGTACAACTTCGCCATCCCCAGCACCCTGAAAGCCTGGCTGGACCACGTGCTGCGCGCCGGGGTCACCTTCAAGTACAGCGAAACCGGCCCGCAGGGCCTGCTCAGTGGCAAGCGCGCCTTCGTCTTCACCGCTCGCGGCGGCATCTACGCCGGCAGCGGCCTGGATCACCAGGAACCCTACCTGCGCCAGGCGCTGGCCTTCATCGGCATCCACGAGGTGCAGTTCATCCATGCCGAAGGCCTGAACCTGGGCAGCGAGTTCAGTGCCAAGGGGCTGGCCCAGGCCAAGGCCAAGCTGGCGGCCGTGGCCTGAGCGCGACTCCACTCTCCTGAGCGCCCGCATCCGGGCGCGTTCGCCGGCCGGTGCCCGAGGGTGCGGGCCGGCTTTTTCGTCTGATCCGGGGCAAAACCGGAGACATTCACGCGGAGCCTCCCGGATTGCGACCGCAGTCCACCCTGTTCGCGGCCCAGGCCGCAGCGACGGATTGTCCGGCACGGGCGAACGCGCTAAGGTCGCCGCCTTAGTTGCCTGGAGCTCGCCGTGCGCTACCTGCTGATTGTGACCCTGCTGTGGGCCTTCTCCTTCAGCCTGATCGGCGAGTACCTGGCCGGGGCGGTCGACAGCTACTTCGCCGTGCTCAGCCGCATCCTCATCGCCGGGCTGCTGTTCGTGCCGCTGACCCGCTGGCGCGGCCAGGCGCCGGCCTTCGTGCGCGGCATGCTGCTGATCGGCGCGTTGCAGTTCGGCGTCACCTATGTCTGCCTGTACCTGAGCTTCAACCTGCTGACGGTGCCCGAGGTGCTGCTGTTCACCATCCTCACGCCGCTGCACGTGACCCTGATCGAGGACGCCCTTAATCGCCGCTTCAACCCCTGGGCGCTGCTCGCCGCGCTGGTGGCGGTGCTGGGCGCCGGGATCATCCGCTACGACGGCGTCAGCCAGGGGTTCCTGCTCGGCTTCCTGCTGCTGCAACTGGCCAACTTCACCTTCGCCGCCGGCCAGGTGCTGTACAAGCACCTGCTGTTGCGCCACCCCTCGAACGAGCCGCAGTACCGGCGTTTCGGCTTCTTCTATCTGGGTGCGCTGCTGGTGGCGTTGCCGGCCTTCCTGCTGCTGGGCAATGCCGAGCGCCTGCCGAGCACGCTGCTGCAGTGGAGTGTGCTCGCCTGGCTCGGCGTGGTGGCCTCGGGCCTGGGGCTGTACTGGTGGAACCAGGGCGCCAGCCTGGTCGACGGCGGCACCCTGGCGGTGATGAACAATGCGCTGGTGCCGGCCGGCTTGCTGGTCAATCTGCTGATCTGGAACCATGACGCCGATCTGCTGCGCCTGGCCCTGGGCGGTGCGGTGATCGTCGCCTCGCTGCCGCTGGCCGGCCTCGGCCGGACGCGGCTACTGCAGGGCAGGGTGGCCTGATGCACCTGTCCGGGCGTGGGGTGGCGCTGTCGGTGGGCGCCTCGCTGCTGTTCGCCGTGCTGCCCGGTTACGTGCAACTGCTGGCGCCGCTGGACGGCATCCAGATCTTCGCCCAGCGCGTGCTCTGGTCGATTCCGGTGGTGCTGTTGCTGGTGCTGCTGACCCGCCAGGGGGCGCTGCTGCGCGAGACCTTCGCCCGCCTGCGCCGCGAGCCGTTGCTGCTGGCCGCCTGGCCGCTGGCGGCGGTGCTGATCGGCGTGCAGTGGGGACTGTTTCTCTGGGCGCCATTGGCCGGGCGCATGCTCGAGGTGTCGCTGGGCTACTTCCTCCTGCCGTTGGCCATGGTCCTGGCCGGGCGGCTGTTCTACGACGAACGCCTGCGCCCGCTGCAGCAACTGGCGGTGGCCTGCGCCGTGCTCGGCGTGCTGCACGAACTGTGGCGCAGCCAGGCGTTCTCCTGGCTGACCCTGGTCACCGCGCTGGGCTACCCGCCGTATTTCATGCTGCGCCGCTGGATGCGCCTGGACGCATTGTCGGGCTTCGTGCTGGAGATGCTGATGCTGGCGCCCTTGGCGATCTGGCTGATCGTCGCTTACGCCCCGGTGGGCGCCTTCGAGGAGCGGGCCGCGCTCTGGCTGCTGGTGCCCGGCATGGCGCTGATCGGCACCCTGGCCTTCGCCGCGATGATGGCTTCCAGCCGCCTGCTGCCGCTGGGGCTGTTCGGCATTCTCAGTTACGTCGAGCCGGTGCTGCTGTTCGGCGTGGCCCTGCTGGTGCTCGGCGAGTCCTTCGATGCCGGGCAATGGCTGACCTACCTGCCGATCTGGCTGGCGGTGCTGCTGGTTGGTTGGGATAGCGCCCGGCTGCTGCGCAAGCAGCAGCGCGGGCACTGATCAGGCGGCGCTGCTGCGCGGCATGGGAATCTGCGTCGGCTGGCTGGCCTGCTTCTTCACCTGGTAGTGCAGCTGCACCGTGCCGCTGTTGAAGCGCCGCTGATCGCTCAGCACCAGGCTGCGCTCCATGCCGCTGGCCAGCAGCGGAATGCCGGCGCCGAGCAGGTGCGGCACCAAGTTGATCACCACCTCGTCGAGCAGGCCGGCGGTGTAGCAGGTGCCCGCCAGGGAGCTGCCGCCGACCAGCCAGATGCGCTGGAACTTGGCTTCCTTCAGCGCCGCCACGGCCTGCCCCGGCGTGCAGTGGGTCAGCTGCACCTCGGTCGCCGCACGCGGCAACTGGGAGCGGGTGAGCACCACGCAGGGCTTGCCCGGATAGGGCCAGGGCCCACCGCGCTTGAGCAGCGCCTCGTAGGTGCCGCGACCCATCAGCAGGGCGTCGATGCTGGAGTAGAAGTACTGGAAGCTGTATTCCTCGTCCGGTTGGCGCTGGGCTTCGAACCAGTCGAGGCGACCATCGGGGCGGGCGATATAGCCATCGAGGCTTGAGGTGACGTGGTAGATCAGCGAGGGGTTCATCATGCCTCCGCAACAAAGCGTCTTAGCATTGGAGCGATGCGTAGGCGACAAGTTCGGCGGGCGCCGCGACCGCTGGTCGGCGGCGCCCGGGGCTCTGGTTTAGTCCAGCACGTTCCTCAATACCTCATAGACGATCCCGGTGGCGATTGCCACCAGCACCACGTCGCGGCCCACCTGTTTCCACTCGTAACCCTCGTAATAGGGCAGGCGCGCCGACAGACGGCTGTCGAAGTTCTTGGCGATGCCCGGCGGCAGCGGCTTGCCGCGGGCCAGGTTCTTGGCGATGCCGGGCGGCAGGGCGGAGGTCGGGCCGATCAGCTGGCGGTTGTCGCCGAGCACGATGCGCACCTGGCCGATATCCACGGTCGGACCGCGCAGGTCGATCTGCACCTCGTCGTGGCCGCCGCCATGCTTGCCCTTGCCCGGCGGCGGGCTGGCCAGCAGTGGCGAGGCGACCAGCAGCAGGCTGAGGCCGAGCGCGAGGGGAGTTCGGGATATGGCAGGCATGGGCGGAGCTCCAGCAAAGGGGTGTGCCGATTAGAACGCCGCGGCCGGGGCGGTTCAAGCCTCCGGCGTCGGCGTCGCCGGCGATTGTGACGGCAGTCTTTGACTCAGCGCCTGCAGGCCCTGGCGCAGGTCGTTGCCGGCCGGCTGCTGGTACAGCGCCAGGTCGAACTCCGGCAGCAGGGCCAGCAGGTAGTCGAAGATGTCGCTCTGGATGCGTTCGTATTCCAGCCAGTTGGTGGTGCCGGTGAAGCAGTAGATCTCCAGCGGGATGCCTTCGGCGCCGGGTTGCAGCTGGCGCACCATGCAGGTCATGTCCTGGCGGATCTGCGGGTGGTTCTTCAGGTAAGCCTCGGCGTAGGCGCGGAAGGTGCCGATATTGGTCATGCGCCGGCGGTTGGCCGAGGGGCCGTTCTCGGCCTTGTGCTCGGCGTTCCACTGGCGCAGCTCGGCCTGCTTGTGGCCGAGATAATCGGTGAGCAGGCGCACGCCGGCGAGGCGCTGCTCCTCGGCGGCGTCGAGAAAACGCACCAGGCCGGCGTCCAGGTGCAGGCTGCGCTTGATCCGTCGGCCGCCGGCCTGGGTCATGCCGCGCCAGTTCTTGAACGACTCGGCCATCAGCCGCCAGGTGGGAATGGAGACGATGGTCTTATCGAAGTTCTGCACCTTGACCGTGTGCAGGCTGATGTCCACCACGTCGCCGTCGGCGCCGACCTGGGGCATCTCGATCCAGTCGCCGACGCGCAGCGAGTCGTTGCTGGTCAGCTGCACGCCGGCGACGAAGGACAGCAGGGTGTCCTTGTACACCAGCAGGATCACCGCCGACATCGCGCCGAGGCCGGACAGCAGCAGCAGCGGCGAGCGGTCGATCAGGGTGGCGACTATGACGATGGCGGCGAACACGTACAGCAGCATCTTGGCCAGCTGCACGTAGCCCTTGATCGAGCGGGTGCGCGCGTGCGGGGTGCGTGCGTAGAGGTCGAGCAGGGCGTTGAGCAGGGCGCTGAGGGCCAGGGTCAGCGACAGCAGGGTGAAGGCCAGGGCCAGGTTGCGCAGGAAGTGCTCGGCCTTGTCGCTCAGCTCCGGCACCAGCACCAGGCCGAACTGCACCAGCAGCGACGGCACCATCTGCGCCAGGCGGTTGAACACCTTGTTGTGGCGCAGGTCCTCCAGCCAGAACAGCGCCGGCTGGCGTGCCAGCAGCTTGCTCGCATGCAGGATCAGAAAGCGCGCCAGGCGTCCGGCCAGCAGCGCCACCAGCAGCAGCACCAGCAGGCCGGTGATGGCGCCCAGCCAGGGGTACTGGTCGAAGTGGTTCCAGAGTTGCTCGGCCTGGCTCAGCAGCTGATCCGTATCCATGGGCGAAAACTACCTGTCGATGCTCGGGAAGGGGCCAATTAGACCATCCCCATGGCATGGGTTCGCAACCTCGGCGGCGCCGCGTTGCAAAGAAATTCGGCCGCGGCGGCGGAAACCGTTAGGCTATGCACCGTTTTGTCGATTCTTCGAGGTAGTGCCCCCGTGTTTGCCCAATTCGCCCTGCATGAACGCCTGCTGAAAGCCGTGGCCGAGCTTAATTTCGTCGAGCCCACCCCGGTGCAGGCGGCAGCGATTCCGCCTGCGCTGGAGGGCAAGGATCTGCGGGTGATCGCCCAGACCGGCAGCGGCAAGACCGCCGCCTTCGTCCTGCCGTTGCTCAACCGCCTGCTCGGTGATGGCAACTCGCAGCAGCGCGTGAGCATCCGGGCGCTGATCCTGCTGCCGACCCGCGAGCTGGCCCAGCAGACGCTGAAGGAAGTCGAGCGTTTCGCCCAGTTCACCTTCCTCAAGGCCGGCCTGGTCACCGGCGGTGAGGACTTCAAGGTGCAAGCCGCGATGATGCGCAAGATCGACATCCTGATCGGCACGCCGGGGCGCCTGATCGAACATGCTAACGCCGGCAACCTGCCGCTGAACGAGGTCGAGGTGCTGGTGTTCGACGAGGCCGACCGCATGCTCGACATGGGCTTCGCCGAGGACGCCCAGCGCCTGGCCGAAGCCTGCGGGCCGCACCAGACCCTGCTGTTTTCCGCCACCACCGGCGGCAATGGCCTGCGCGAGATGGTCGCAAAGGTGCTCAAGGCGCCGCAGCACCTGATGCTCAACAGCGTCAGCCAGCTCAACGAGGGCACTCGCCAGCAGATCATCACCGCCGACCACAACCATCACAAGGAACAGCTGGTCGACTGGCTGCTGGCCAACGAGACCTATGACAAGGCCATCGTCTTCACCAACACCCGGGTGCAGGCCGACCGCCTCTACGGCAAGCTGGTGGCGGCCGGGGTCAAGGCCTTCGTGCTGCACGGCGAGAAGGACCAGAAGGACCGCAAGCTGGCCATCGAGCGCCTGCGCCAGGGCGCGGTCAAGGTGCTGGTGGCCACCGACGTGGCCGCCCGCGGCCTGGACGTCGACGGTCTGGACCTGGTGATCAACTTCGACATGCCGCGCTCCGGCGACGAGTATGTGCACCGCATCGGCCGCACCGGCCGCGCCGGCGGCGAAGGGCTGGCGATTTCGCTGATCTGCCACGGCGACTGGAACCTGATGTCGAGCATCGAGCGCTACCTCAAGCAGCGTTTCGAGCGGCGCACCGTCAAGGAGCTCAAGGGCAGCTACCAGGGGCCGAAGAACCTCAAGGCCTCGGGCAAGGCCGCCGGCAGCAAGAAGAAAAAGACCGACAAGGACGCCAAGAAGGCCGCGCCCAAGCGCAAGTCCGGCCCGCGCCCGGCCGGCAAACCCTCGGCGCTGGTCAGCGAGGACGGCCTGGCGCCGCTCAAGCGCAAGAAGCCGGCGGCGGAGTAACCGGGCAGAAATGCCATGCTGTGGGCGGCGCTTTAGCGGCGAGTCGCGGCTCAAGCCCCTCCCACGGGGTCAATCCACCCCGACGAAGCCGCCGGTCTGGTGCTGCCACAGGCGCGCATACAGGCCGCCGCGGGCGACCAGCTCGGCGTGGCTGCCGCTCTCGACGATGCGCCCCTGGTCGATCACCACCAGGCGATCCATGCGCGCGATGGTCGACAGGCGGTGGGCGATGGCGATCACCGTCTTGCCCTGCATCAGCTCGTCCAGGCTGTCCTGGATCGCCGCCTCGACTTCCGAATCCAGCGCCGAGGTGGCTTCGTCCAGCACCAGGATCGGCGCGTCCTTGAGCAGCACGCGGGCGATGGCGATGCGCTGGCGCTGACCGCCGGACAGCTTGACCCCGCGCTCGCCGACCTGGGCGTCCATGCCGCGGCCGCCCTGGCCGTCGTCCAGCAGCGGAATGAAGGCGTCGGCGCGGGCCTTGCGCGCCGCCTCCAGCAGCTGCGCCTCGCTGGCATCCGGCTTGCCGTAGCGCAGGTTGTCGCGGATCGAGCGGTGCAGCAGGGCGGTATCCTGGGTGACCATGCCGATCTGCGCACGCAGGCTCTCCTGGCTCACCGCGGCGATGTCCTGGCCGTCCACCAGGATGCGTCCGCTCTCCAGGTCGTACAGGCGCAGCAGCAGGTTGACCAGGGTCGACTTGCCGGCGCCGGACGGCCCGACCAGGCCGATCTTCTCGCCGGCGCGCACGTTCAGGCTGAGCCCGGCGATCACCCCGCCGGCCTTGCCGTAGTGGAAGTGGATGTCCTCGAAACGCACCTCGCCGCGCTCCACCCGCAGCGGCTGGGCGCCCTCCCGGTCGAGCACTTGGCGCGGCTGGACTATGGTGTGCATGCCGTCCTGCACGGTGCCGACGTTCTCGAAGATGCCGTTGACCACCCACATCACCCACTCGGCCATATTGTTGATGCGCAGCACCAGGCCCAGCGCCAGGGCGATGGCGCCGGTACTGATCGACCCCAGGCTCCACAGCCACAGCGCCAGGGCGCCGGTGGCGACGATCAGCACGCCGTTGAGGCTGGTGATGCTGACGTCGAGCAGGGTCACGGTGCGGGTCTGCTGGTGCACCTTGTCCAGCAGCTCCTGCATGGCCTCGCGGGCGTAGCCTTCCTCCTCGCGGGTGTGGGCGAACAGCTTGAGCGTCATCACGTTGCTGTAGCCGTCCACCACCCGGCCCATGACCTTCGAGCGCGCCGCCGAGGCGGCGGCCGAGCGCTGCTTGATGCGCGGCACGAAATGGCGCAGCAGCAGGCAGTAGCCAACGATCCAGGCCAGCAGCGGCAGGATCAGACGCACATCCGCGGCGGCGAACAGGTACAGCGCGCTGCCGGCGTAGACCACCACGAACCACAGCGCGTCGACCAGCTGCATGGCCGACTCGCGCAGGCTCGGCCCGGTCTGCATGATGCGTTGGGCGATACGCCCGGCGAAGTCGTTCTGGAAGAAGCTCAGGCTCTGCTTGAGCACGTAGCGGTGGTTCTGCCAGCGGATCAGGTTGGTCAGCCCCGGATTGACCGCCTGGTTGGCCAGCAGATCGTGCAGGCCGAACACCAGCGGGCGCAGGATCAGCGCCACCAGCAGCATCCACAGCAGCTCGCCGCGGTACTGCTGGAAGAACTCGGCGCTCGGCGTGCGTTGCGCCATGTCGATCAGGCGGCCGAGGAACTCGAACAGCGCCACCTCGATCACCGCGGCGAAGAAGCCCATCACCAGCAGGGCCAGCATCAGCGGCCAGACCTGGCGCAGGTAGTGCAGGTAGAAGCGCACCAGCCCGGCGGGCGGCTGCACGTCCGGGCTGGGTTTGAAGGCGTCGATCAGCGACTCGAAACGGCGGAACAGCATCGCAGGCATCCTGCCTTGATGAATAGGGTTCGATGTTAGCGCGAGCCCGTCTCACTTAGCAGGGGTTTCTCCAGTTCGCCGGCCCAGGCCAGTAGCGGAACGGGCAGCTGCGGCTGCCAGATGCGCTTGAGCAGCACCAGCAGGTGCTCGGGTTCGCCGCGCTCGAAGGGCAGCCGCTCGATGTGCCGGTGCACCTGCCACTGGCCGTCCTGCAGGCGGGCGAAGTCGAAGCGGAAGGGGTGGAAGCCGGTCATGCCCAGACGCAGGTCGGTGACGATCAGGCGGTCGCCGATCTGGTCGTAGCGCAGCACGCCGTCGGTGAACCAGGCCAGGCGCTGGTGCGCGGGCGAGTCGAGCAACTGCTCGCGCAGCTGTGTGCCGCGCGGCAGGCGCTGCAGCTGCGGCGGAGCGTCGTCGAACCAGCCGACCAGTGCTTCGTGGTAGTGCTCGCCGTCCAGCACTATGACCCGCCACAGCAGGCTGTTGAGCGGCGTCGGGGTGATGAACAGCTGCTCGGCGACGATGCCCTGGCGCGCCAGTTCGGCCTCCACCCGCTGCTCGGCCATGTATTTGCCGGCCAGGCTGAACCCGATATAGAGCGTGGACAGCGCCAGGGCTACCGCCGGCACCCGCCAGGCCTGTTCGCGCAGGCCGTTGAACAGGCCGATCACGACCGCAACCAGCAGTGGCAGGGTATACAGCGGGTCGATGATGAACAGGCTGGACCAGGCGGTGGGAATCGGCATCAGCGGCCAGAACAGCTGGGTGCCGTAGCTGGTGAAGGCGTCCAGCACGGGGTGGGTGAACAGAATCAGCCAAACGGTGAGCAGCAGGCGCCGCCCCGAATAGCCGGGGTGAGGCCGAAAACGCCTGGCCAGCCAGGTCAACAGCAGGGCCAGGCCGCTGAGGACGAACAGCGAATGGCTGAAACCGCGGTGGTAGGTCATGTCCGCCACGGCATCGCCGTAGTCGATGACCACGTCGAGATCCGGCAGGGTGCCGAGCATGGCGCCGTACAGCAGCGCCTTGCGCCCCTGCCAGCGGCCGAGCAGGGCGCCCTGGATGCTGGCGCCGAGTACGGCTTGGGTGATCGAATCCATCTATTGAGCTCGCGTGAGGGCAGGTCGCTACGTTAGCCGAGGCCGTGGCCGAATGCCGCGGAGAAATTTCAAGCAAAGGTTACAGCGTCAGCGGCTATCCTGG
Organism: Pseudomonas sp. EGD-AK9; assembly: GCF_000465935.2. Classification (NCBI taxonomy): domain Bacteria; kingdom Pseudomonadati; phylum Pseudomonadota; class Gammaproteobacteria; order Pseudomonadales; family Pseudomonadaceae; genus Pseudomonas; species Pseudomonas sp. EGD-AK9. The sequence goes on along the minus strand of NZ_AVOF01000573.1, from coordinate 3,768 downwards.
CGGCCTGAATCTCGCGGATCCACGCCATGCTCATCGTCTCCAACGCCGTCCACCTGCCGCTCGAGGAAATCGAGCTGAGCGCCATTCGCGCCCAGGGCGCCGGCGGGCAGAACGTCAACAAGGTGTCCAGCGCCGTGCACCTGCGCTTCGACAGCCAGGCCTCGTCCTTGCCGCCGTTCTACAAGGAGCGCCTGCTGGCGCTGGCCGACAGCCGCATCACCGCGGACGGGGTGGTGATCATCAAGGCGCAGCAGTACCGCACCCAGGAGCAGAACCGCGCCGATGCCCTCGAGCGCCTGGCCGAGCTGATCCGCAGCGCCGGCAAGACCGAGAAGAAGCGCCGCCCGACCAAGCCGACCCTGGGCTCGAAGCAGCGCCGCCTGGACGGCAAGAGCAAGCGCGGGGCGATCAAGGCGGGGCGGGGGCGGGTGGATTTCTAGTCCGTCGTGGTGCGCGCTTGCTTCAACCGCGCCCGGCCAGATAGGCCTGGTAGTCGGGAATGCGGTACTCGTGCTGCTGCTCCAGCAGGCTGCTGCTGAGCAGGTAGTCGGCGCTGCTCTCGTTGCATGCCACCGGGATGTTCCACACCGCGGCGACCCGCAGCAGCGCCTTGATGTCCGGGTCGTGCGGCTGCGGCTCGAAGGGGTCCCAGAAGAACACCAGGATGTCCACGCGCTGCTCGGCGATGCGCGCGCCGAGCTGCTGGTCGCCGCCCAGCGGGCCGCTGATCATGCTTTCTACCGGCAGCCCCAGGCGCTTGCTCAGCAGCAGGCCGGTGGTGCCGGTGGCGAGCAGCTCGTGACGCGCCAGCTTGTCGCGCTGGCGTTCGCACCAGTCGAGGAGAAAGCCCTTGCAGTGGTCGTGGGCCACCAGGGCGATGCGTTTGCGCGCCGGCAGGCTGGCGCTGGTGAAGCTGATACGGCTCATCGACATTCCTCGGTCACATCAGCCGCGCCAGGGCCCGGCAGTTGTCCAGCATGCGGTTGGAGAAGCCCCATTCGTTGTCGTACCAGGCCATCACCTTGAGCAGCTTGCCGCTGGCCTTGGTGTGGTTGGCGTCGAAGATCGACGACAGCGGGTTGTGGTTGAAGTCGCAGGACACCAGCGGCAGGCTGTTGTAGCCCAGCACCGGCGACTGTTCGCTGGCGGCCTTGAGCAGGGCGTTGACCTCCTCGGCGCTGGTCTCGCGCTTGAGCTGCAGGGTTAGGTCGACCAGCGACACGTTGATCACCGGCACCCTGACGGCCATGCCGGTGAGCTTGCCGGCCAGCTCCGGCAGCACCAGGCCGACCGCTTCGGCGGCGCCGGTCTTGGTCGGGATCATCGACTGGGTGGCCGAGCGGGCGCGGTAGGGGTCGCTGTGGTAGACGTCGGAGAGGTTCTGGTCGTTGGTGTAGGCGTGGATGGTGGTCATCAGCCCCTGCTCGATGCCCAGCTCGCGGTGCAGCACCTGAGCCACCGGCGCCAGGCAGTTGGTGGTGCAGGAGGCGTTGGAGAGGATCTGCATGGCCGGCGTCAGCACGCCTTCGTTGACCCCGTACACCAGGGTGGCATCGGCGCCCTTGGCCGGCGCCGAGATCAGCACCTTGCGCGCACCGGCGGCGAGATGGGCGGCGGCCTTGTCGCGCTCGGTGAACAGCCCGGTGCACTCGAACACCACGTCCACCTGGTGGGCTTTCCAGGGCAGTTCGGCCGGGTTGCGGATGGCGCTGACGGCGATGCGGTCGCCGTTGACCCACAGGCTTTCGCCATCGGCCACCACCTCGCCGGCGAAGGGGCCGTGTACGCTGTCGTGGCGCAGCAGGTGGGCGTTCATGGCGCTGTCGCCCAGATCGTTGATCGCCACCACCTGCAAATGCTGGCGATAATCCTGGGTATAGAGTGCGCGCAGTACGTTGCGGCCGATACGGCCAAAACCATTGATGGCGATTCGCAGGGTCATGGTGAGGGTTCTCGTAATTTTGTTGTTGGAATTACAAGATTATTCGCATGAGACTAGAAATCAAGCCTTTTGAATGGCAGTATTTTGTTAAAACTACAAACAGACGCTAGCTGCTAGCCTGGAGAACCCCATGCATCCCCGCGTTGTTGAAGTCACCGACCGCCTGATCGAGCGCAGCCGCGCCACCCGCCAGCGTTACCTGGCGATGATCCGCGCGGCTGCCAGCGAAGGGCCGCAGCGCGGCAAGCTGCAGTGCGCCAATTTCGCCCATGGCGTGGCCGGTTGCAGCGGCCACGACAAGCAGACCCTGCGCCTGATGGACGCGGCCAACGTGGCCATAGTTTCTGCTTACAACGACATGCTTTCGGCGCACCAGCCCTACGAGCAGTTCCCCGAACAGATCAAGCAGGCCCTGCGCGAGCTCGGCTCGGTGGGCCAGTTCGCCGGCGGCGTGCCGGCCATGTGCGACGGCGTCACCCAGGGCGAGCCGGGCATGGAGCTGGGCATCGCCAGCCGCGAGGTGATCGCCATGTCCACCGCCGTGGCGCTGTCGCACAACATGTTCGACGCCGCGCTGTACCTGGGCGTGTGCGACAAGATCGTCCCCGGCCTGCTGATGGGGGCGCTGCGCTTCGGCCACCTGCCGTCGCTGTTCGTGCCGGCCGGTCCCATGACCTCGGGCCTGTCCAACAAGGAAAAGGCCGACGTGCGCCAGCGCTACGCCGAGGGCAAGGCCAGCCGCGACGAGCTGCTGGCGGCGGAGATGGCCGCCTACCACGGCCCGGGCACCTGCACCTTCTACGGCACCGCCAACACCAACCAGCTGCTGATGGAGGTGATGGGCCTGCACCTGCCGGGCGCCTCCTTCATCAACCCCGGCACGCCGCTGCGCGAGGCGCTGACCCGCGAGGCGGCGCGCCAGGTCACCCGCCTGACCAAGCAGAGCGGCCAGTTCATGCCGATCGGCGAGATCGTCGACGAGCGCTGCCTGGTCAACTCCATAGTCGCCCTGCACGCCACCGGCGGTTCGACCAACCATACCTTGCATATGCCGGCCATCGCCCGCGCCGCCGGCATCCTGCTGACCTGGCAGGACATGGCCGAGCTCTCCGAGGTGGTGCCGACCCTGGCCCACGTCTATCCCAACGGCAAGGCCGACATCAACCACTTCCAGGCCGCTGGCGGCATGGCCCTGCTGATTCGCGAGCTGCTCGCGGCCGGCCTGCTGCACGAGGAGGTCAACACCGTGGCCGGCCGCGGCCTGTCGCGCTACACCCGTGAGCCCTTCCTCGACGACGGCCAGCTGGTCTGGCGCGACGGCCCCAGCAAGAGCCTGGAGGAGAGCGTGCTGCGCCCGGTGGCGCGGCCCTTCTCGCCGGAGGGCGGCCTGCGCCTGATGCAGGGCAACCTCGGCCGCGGGGTGATGAAGGTCTCCGCGGTGGCCCCCGAGCATCAGCTGGTGGAGGCGCCGGCGCTGGTGTTCGAGGATCAGCTGGAGCTGGTCGAGGCGTTCAAGGCCGGCCAGCTGGAACGCGATTTCGTCGCCGTGGTGCGCTTCCAGGGCCCGCGCAACAACGGTATGCCCGAGCTGCACAAGATGACCCCCTATCTCGGCGTGCTGCAGGACCGCGGCTTCAAGGTGGCGCTGGTCACCGACGGGCGCATGTCCGGCGCCTCGGGCAAGATCCCGGCGGCCATCCATGTCTGCCCCGAGGCCTTCGACGGCGGCCCGCTGGCGCGGGTGCGCGACGGCGACATCATTCGCCTCGACGGCCACAGCGGCGACCTGCTGCTGAAGGTCGACGCGACCGAGCTGGCGGCGCGCG